>NZ_QEWR01000001.1 GCF_003121925.1 Ignatzschineria indica
CGAAGAGAGTAAACTCTCCTCGTGCTGCCGTTCGACTTGCATGTGTTAAGCATACCGCCAGCGTTCAATCTGAGCCAGGATCAAACTCTTCAGTTTAATCTCTATAATGTTTAAATCTTTCGATCTAACCATGTAACTTACGTTACTGCTCAATTACTGCTTCTATTTCCATTATAAAAAAATAGATGCTGGAATTGTTTGGTTAGACTTCTATTCTTTTGCTCTCGCAAACAAATACAAGCCCCCATACAAACTTACTTAAGATTAATTTGTTAAAGAACTTTAGGGTTAAAGTGAATCAAACTTGAATCTCTTACCACCCTAAGCAGACGAACTATATTACAGAAGTGATTCGCTCGTGTCAACTTTATTTTTGACCTCTTTTTAAGCACTGATTCAATTTAAAGACTACTAAAAACTGAACTTAAACTTTAAAGAGAGAAGCAAAGAAACTACTAGAGAACTGGGCTTCTACCGAATCATCTTCAACGTTGCCGTCTGAATGAGTGGTGTATCTTACCCCTTTCATTTTTATTTGCAACTCTTTTTGATTCTTTTTTGGAATTTTTTTCACTGGTCTTTCAGTACTTGCTGTAACTTTATGAAAAACATCTAAATTCAGCTTTTTAAAAATTACGAATTATTTATTATTTATTATTTATTATTTACTATTCAGGCTCTCTATTCTCTTTTTGTAAACTAAGATAAATATTGGGTTTATACCTTGCTGTTGCTAGAGGTTTATCTCTAAATTTGTGTAATATAAAATAGAAGTTAGAGATAAAACTTGCGGTAACTTCATAAGCATTACTACTCATTAACATTTATTTATACTGATATTCAACATACTTAATAGAGCCATATTATCCAAGCTGCAGCCATTGCTAAGCAACTTCCAGCAACTAAAAAACCCGACTTCAAAAACTCACCGAACGTTATGATAACCCCATGTTTTTTCGATTCTTCAACGGCAATAATGCCTGCTAAACTTCCAAATATCATTAAATTGCTAGCAAATCCTGTTCCTAAAGTTAATGCCGCCCCTAATGCTGCAGCATCACTACCGGCATGGAGATAGGGTGTTAATAACATTACTGCGGGATTATTGCCGACACTATTGCTCAGTACTGCTCCAGTAAATAGAAGAGAGAGCGGCTCATTAAGATCAAGTCCCCAGGTCTTTAGTTCTGTTAAGAATGCCTGAGGAAGCCCCGTCATGGCAATAGCTTTATTAACGACAAATAGACTTGCTATCAATATCAGCAAGTTATAATTAACCTCTTTTAAAACATCGTCCGATGAGATCTTTCTATTTAACAATAATATACCCGCAGCACCTAGTGCGACCAAAGCTTGTGGCCAGAGATCCCAAACAAATGCAATCATAACAAGAAGTGCAACAATCGTCGCTTTTAAAAGCTCAATGTGATTAATTGCCACATCCGCCTCTAATGATTTATCTCTAGGAGTATCTACAGAAGTAGTAGGCTGATTTAACTCCCACTTTCCATGGTAAATAAGAGTGATAACTCCCCAAACTAACACTAAAGAGAATAGTGCCGGGATACCGGCAACCTTCAACAACTCCATAAAGCTAAGATCGAGAGATTGCGCAATAATCATATTTTGAGGACTCCCTATAAGAGTCCCTGCTGAACCCGTATTAGCAGCAAAGCAAAACCCTAAAACAAAAGGAATAGGATTTAATTTACGCGCCATCGTTAAAGAGATAAGAAGCGGAGTCATCGCCACCACAACCACATCATTTGTCAATAACGAAGAGAGCCCGCCAGAAACAACAATTAAAATAGCCAACAGAAGGGGATTACTCACCTTTAAAGAGGCCACTTTATAGGTCGCATAGTTATAAAACCCCGAAATTCCGAAAGCACCGGAGAGAACCATTAAACCAAATAGGAGCGCAATTGTTTTATAGTTGATGGCATCCCACGCCTCCTGTCCAGTAATATCTCCTATTACTAATAATGCTAAAGCACCAACTAAGGCACTTCCTGTCCTATCTAACTTAAACCCCGGCAACTTACCTAATGCCATCGCTAAATAAACCAACAAAAAGATAACTACCGTACTATTTACCATTCAACTATCCTATTAATCTATACCTATTGGTCTCATATTAAGTCTCATATTAATCTATCTTATAGATTCTCACCATGGCCCTACAAACGATCGAGAGAAAAGTTGTTGGAAAATTATTGGAAAAATTTCGGGGGAATATTTAAGACGGGTCAGGAAATAGATTAAAGCCTCTAACTGATGACAACTAATAGATAGAGAAGCCTCCTTTATATTACGAACAGAAGGAAGAAGTGGTAAAATAACAACCTATCTTTATGTACCGATTTTTATATAAAACTCATCTAACTCATAATCTCCTCATAACATTTAACCAATGGGATGATTGGCGATTTTTTTGAGTTTACTAGTCGAGGAAACATTCTTTCAAGCACCCGAAGACTCCAGCTCAATTCGCCTCAATTTATCTAAATGATATTGAATTGATTATAACTATCTATATAACTCATCTATAGTTTGATAGTTGATAGCTATCTATTAAAAATCGAGACAAAAGCCATTTAGGGAAGTTAGATCCTAAAATGATATGATCTTTTATCTATCCCTAAACTAAAATCGGACCTATTCAAAAAATTAGAGGTATCACTTTATGTTTTATCAACTTGCTAAGCATCGCATCCTTGAAACTGAACGTTTAATTCTTCGCCCAATAACCTTAGAAGATGCCGAGGATCTTTTTGAATATGCGAGCGATCCTGAAAATACAAAGCATACTTTCCCTACCCATCAATCGTTAGAAGAGAGCCAATGGATTATAGCGAATCTTTTCATGCGTAATCCTTTAGGTAACTTCGCAATCGAACTTAAAGAGAATGGCAAGATGATAGGAACATGCGACCTTCGAGTGAATGAAGATGAAAAATCAGCAGAATTAGCTTATGCCATCAATAAAAAATATTGGGGAAAAGGTTATGCGCCAGAAGCTGCCGGAAAATTGCTTGATTTTGCATTTAACACTCTAAAAATAGAGCGTGTTTGGGCTAAATATGCCGCAGAAAATAGCGCTTCTGGTAGAGTGATGGAAAAAATCGGCATGGAAAAAGAGGGAGTGTTACGACACACTAAAAATCTCTGTGGTGATTTTGTCGATCAGGTCGTCTATAGTCGCATCAATAGATAATTAAAAATATCATTAAAATTTATCATTAAAAATTACAATACTTTTTAGAACCATATAATCTTGATTATCTGGTTACACTCAATAGTTATTTAGGAGCATCATCATGATGAACGCAGATGATCGCGCCAATTATAATTTTCAAAAAATCATACTTGGCGTTGCAATCTTCCTCTTCATATTAAAGTTTATTGCTTGGTATACCACCTCATCGGTAGCGATTTTAACAGATGCACTGGAGAGCATCACTAATATGCTAGCTGGTGCATTTACCCTCTTTAGCCTCTATCTATCCGCAAAACCTAAAGACCATAACCACCCCCACGGTCATGGGAAAATTGAATTTGTCTCGGCAAGCGTTGAAGGAGCTCTCATTCTTTTTGCCGGCATCATCATTATCTATGAGGGTGTAAAACGTCTTCTATTTGATGACGCATCGCTTTCGAGCTTAGGCTCAGGTCTCGTCCTGATTGCTATTACAGCCGTTATTAACTATATCGTAGGCTATCTTGCAATAAAAAGAGGTAAAGAACATAATGTTTTACCCTTAATCGCCGGCGGCAAACATCTTCACTCAGACACCTATTCGACTGTCGGTATTATCATTGGCCTACTTCTTGTCTGGCTCACTGGATGGCAATGGTTGGATGCCGCTATTGCGCTCATATTTGGGGGAATTATTATTCACTCTGGAATTCAGATTATACGGGAATCTATCGCCGGCATAATGGATGAGGTAGATGAAGATCTCATTGAAGAGTTTGTAGAAGCCGTCAATGAACATCGCTCTCCCTACTGGGTCGATCTTCATAAAGTAAGATTTATAAAATATGGTAATCATGTTCATCTCGATGCTCATCTCACGCTACCTTGGTATCTCAATATGCGAGAAGCTCATGTCGAGTTAGATAAGATGACAAAGGCTCTAGAAGATAAGTTTGGCGATAAACATGAGATGTATATTCATACCGATGACTGCAAGCCTTTCTCATGTGAGATATGTGCGCTTCAAGAATGCCCTCAACGGCAGATGAAATTTGTCGGCGAAATTGAGTGGACCGCAAAGCTTGTTGCGGAAGATCAAAGACATACTATTGAAGATTTAGCTGAGCAAAAAATTAAACGTATTGAGGGCAGAGATTAATCCTAGATTGATACTCGCTAGATTGATGCTTGATTAATACTTAACTGATACTTACCAAAAGCATCCTACCACTTTATAGCCCTAGCCCTTTACTAACTCTAATTTAAAAGCCCCTGGGATGAATGATATTACTATCAGATCACCATAGGGGCTTTTGTCATACATTAAAAATTTGATAATAAAATTGCAGAGTAATTCTATTCAAAAACTACTAAAATTTTAACTCTCCTCTACAACAATCTCCTCTTCATCATCAAAAGGACGAGGTAAAGGCGTATCATTGTTAGAGGGAGGAAGAATAGGTAAGACAATTTGAGGCTGCTCTCCCGTCAAAGTACCGTAAAATGCCACGATTTTTTTTACATCATCATCACTAAAATTTCGACCTAACTGCAATCTACCCATAATTTGGGTTGCTTCTTCTAATGTATTCACTTGTCCATCATGGAAGTATGGATAGGTCAAAACGACATTTCTAAGTGTCGGCACCTTAAAAAACATCTCATCTGATTTTTTGCCCGTATAATCTGCCAAGCCTTTTGCGAGATTATCAGTCTTATACTCTTCTAATAACCCCATTTTCTGAAAGCTTGCACCACCTATACCTTCACCATAATGGCAAGCCACACAACCGCTATTTCTAAAGAGCTCATACCCCGCTAACTCTTCTGCGGTAATCGCATCATCATCACCACGTAACCATTGATCAAAACGAGAATTAGGGGTAATTAATGTCTCTTCAAATACCGCAATCGCATCAGTAATTCGATCTATATTGATATCCCCATCACCATAAACCTCGGTGAACTCATCAACATATCCAGGAATTGATGCTATCACATCAACGACGAGATCATGGGTAGAGGCCATCTCTTTTGGGTTTTCAATAGGACCTGCCGCTTGCTCCTTGAGATCAGCCGCCCGCCCATCCCAAAACTGAACAAAATTAAGACTGGAATTTAGCACTGTCGGAGAATTAATAGGTCCTTCTTGCCACTTATGACCAATAGATGTCGGTAGGTTATCTGATCCGCCCATGCTTAAATTATGACATGAATTACATGAGATAAAACCCGACTTTGAAAGTCTAGGATCAAACCAAAGCTTTTTACCTAACTCAGCTTTTCCTTCATCAACAACAACTTCATGAACAAGCGGAATAATAGGCTCTTGACGCACAGATCCATTATTTGTGGCTGTTTGTCCCAATGAGACTCCTGCTGTCAATGCTAATATTCCAATTGTATATAACTTTTTTCTACTAAACATCTACCGTCTCCTTTTATGAAAAGCAGTGAAACATATTGATTTAACTAACGACTAGCTATTTAGATCTAATCAATTCTCTTTCCTCTTCATAATAGTTAGTTTCATATGATAAACCTAGCAAAAGAGACGCTATTTCAGAAAAAGTCTATTTAAATCAAAAAATTTAATTTTAAGTTTGTAATTAAAAATTATTGTTACCTTCATGTCTCTATCTACCCCTATTTAATCGATGCAAAAACTAATATCTGTAGATGTAGAAAATCCTTCTTCAAAACAACAAAAAAGCAGTCAATATATTATTGACTGCTATAGCTTCACTTCTAAGTCGTCCATTCGACATGCATTCAAAATACGTTCAAAATGCATTTAAAACAACTTATAATCTATTTATCAACGTTTAAAGAATTAACCTGGTGGCCAAGTTAAACTTCTCCCCGCTAAGAGATGAAGATGAATATGATTCACTGTCTGCCCACCATCCTCATTACAATTAAAGACTGTTCGATATCCTTGTTCTGCAAAACCTTGTTCTTTAGCTATTTTTTGTGCTGCTAAGAATAGCTTCCCCATCAATTCGGCATCTTCACTCTTCAGATCATTGAGTGTAGGAATCTCTTTTTTCGGAATGACTAAGATATGAACAGGAGCTTGAGGTTGAATATCTTCAAACGCCAACACATCCTCATCTTCATAGATAATCTTTGCCGGAATTTCCTTGCGAATAATTTTACCAAATATTGTACTCACACCAAGCTCCTAATAACTTTTTCTTGCCGAAAATGCATGAGATAAGGTCCCACCATCGAGATACTCCAACTCTCCCCCTAATGGAACACCATGTGCAATTCTACTGACTGCTACATCATACTGCTTTGCGATTTCAGCAATATAATGAGCCGTAGCTTCTCCCTCTACTGTTGTATTAGTCGCTAAAATAATCTCTTTAATAACCCCTTCAGAGAGTCGCGACTCCAATAGATCTAATCCTAACTCATGTGGCCCAACCCCATCGAGTGGCGAAAGACGTCCAAAAAGAACAAAATAACGTCCTTTATACTCAATACTCTGCCTTAAAGCAAAAACATCTACGGGGTTTTCCACAATACAAAGCAACGACTCATCTCGACGCGCATCTAAACAATCATCACAAATATCATTATCTGTTAAGTTTCGACACAGAGAGCATTTTTGAATCGTATTGACGGCATAATCAAGCGCTTTACTAATATTCTTTGCACCATTTTGATTGCGCTCTAAAAGATAGAGCGCCATTCTTAAAGCCGTCTTCTGCCCTACTCCCGGTAAAACTCTTAAAGCATCAACAACATCTTGCAATGATTTAGGATACACTTATGCCCCCTTAAGATTAGAATCCTGGAATTTTCATTCCTGCAGGAAGACCTAATCCCCCGGTCACCTCAGACATTTTCTCTGAAGAGGTCTGCTCTACCTTTGCCAAAGCATCGTTAAATGCCGCGCCTAATAGATCCTCTAACATCTCTTTATCATCTGACATTAAAGAGTCATCGATACGAATAGCTCTTACCACATGACGACAGCTCATCTCTATTTTTACTAAACCTGCACCTGATTCTCCAGTAACAGTAATATCAGCTAAAGCTTCTTGCGCCTTTTCCATCTCTTTTTGCATGCGCTGTGCTTTCTGCATCATTCCAGCAATTCCACCTTTAAACATAAGGTCTCCTTCTACTCTCTATAAGTTCTATTTATAATCTCTATTATTCCCATGAATAGATAGAGCTGAATTAAAAAAATTAACCATTTATAAAATTATTGCAATCTATGTTATATCATGCGACTACAACGAATATAACAAAACTACTCAATGGTAACGAAAAATTGATCTCTTCAGTAGCTCAAATAATATACTCTTTATACTATTCTACGAGCGATTTAACAGTTCTTTCTAAAAGACGAGCCCCATGCTCTCTCTGCAAATACTGCACAACATCATCCTCTAAAAGATCATGCAAAGCTCTTTGTGCTCTCTCTACATCGAGTCTTTCAACGCGTTCATGAAAGTTCTCTTCTGCGAGAGTTTCAACATATTCAATTTTGCAAGTAACCTCTTTCCCCAATTGAGCAGATATTGCCAAAGCTAGTCTTGTCTCCGCTTCATCTACTCTAAAATCTTTGACAGATAGGGGGCGCTCTAAGGTTAATAAATTCCCTCTAAAGCTTTTAAACACAAGACTATGCGCTATCCCTGATAGAACACTCTCAAGAGATAATTCAGATACAAGCGTTAACCAAGCCTCATTATCGACTAATTGATCAGCTCTGATGGGGGAGTCAACATTAATAAATTGGGGACTCTCTAAAACCTCATCGATACGATCGACTCTATTTTGATCATTGACTCGCATCGAGATCTCATCTTCAGCCAAAGCGTCTCTACCACTAGCATCGTTAACAACAACACGTTTACCGATATCTCCTTTAGGAGCATCAATCCCATGATCACTCTCTTTTACTGACAAGATCTCTTTAGAGCTTGGTTTATCCCATGGAAGATCGATCTCTGTTGCCTTATCTAACGCATCTTGACTCTCTTTAGCCTTCTCCATCTCTCTTGCTTCTATAACTGAACCACCTAAGCTTTGAGGTTGAGGATGAGCGTTATCATCAGATATTGATAAGTCTGTTACCGGCAACTCTTTTATACTATCTCTTATACCAATCGAGGTTTGCAACGCCCCCGCATTATCTATGCTTTTTTTTTGAGAAAACCCCAAATTCTCTTTCACCTTAGAGCTATCAGGGTCTTGATGATGAGAAGCTACTAATAGCGCCTTACCACTTTCATCACTCTGATCTTCTACATTTTCTTTATCTTTTGGCGAGGTTGTTGTATCTATGGGTGCCTGAGGCGCAAAATAGAGCATTCGCAATAGCGTCATCTCAAAACCCACTTCACTATTGGGATGATTTTGCAGATCTTTCCGACCATTTAGGGCAATTTGATAGAAAAGTTGCAAGTCTTCTGCCCTAAACTGCTGAGCTAAAGTACGATATTCTAATGACTCATGCTCTGCAACTTCCTCAGAAATCTGCATCATCGTCAATAGATGAAATGCATCAATGAGATCCTCTAAAAAGCGATGATAATCTAATCCGTTATCACGGATAGTACCTAGCGCAGATATAAGTTCGCTAACCTCACGACTCGCCAGAGCTGAAAGTACTAACTGTAGATATTGAGTATCTATCAATCCTAGCATTTCATGAGTGGGTTCATAGGCAACATTCTGCCCAGTATATGCAATTGCTTGATCTAGTAACGAGAGCGCATCTCGCATACTACCATCCCCTGCTTTTGCAATAAGCTTAACAGCAGAAGAATCAAAAGGTATCCCTTCACTACTTAATATTTTTTCTAGTTGCTCGGCAATCTCATCATCTTGAATTCTTTTTAATTGAAAACGCAAACAACGAGATAGTACTGTCACAGGAAGTTTTTGAGGATCAGTTGTCGCCAATAAAAATTTCACATGACTAGGTGGCTCTTCCAATGTCTTTAACAACGCATTAAAACTACTGTTAGAGAGCATATGGACTTCATCTATGAGATAGATTTTATAACGTCCACGTGTCGGTGCATATTGAACATTATCTAAAATCTCACGAGTATCTTCCACTCGTGTCCGAGAAGCGGCATCAATTTCAATAAGATCGACAAATCTCCCTTCATCAACTTCCTTACAGATCGAACAGACACCACAAGGGGATGAAGAGACACCTTTTTCACAATTGAGAGATTTTGCAAAGATTCTTGCGAGAGTTGTTTTTCCAACGCCCCGAGTTCCGGTAAATAGAAAGGCATGGTGCAATCTATTATTATCTAATCCATTGGAGAGGGCTTGAACAACATGAGGCTGACCAATGACTTCGTTAAAGGTTCGAGGTCGCCATTTTAGTGCGAGAACTTGTTGAGTCATTATGTCATCACTTTCAGATAGATATGGAGATGACCCGTATTAGCCGACCCATAACACATGAAGGTCTTACTAGTGCTGCTTCCTTCCGGACCTGACACGGTTTGCAATAGTTCATTGTTAGGAAGCCAATACAGGCCACCACTGAACGGGCCATAAAATTGGAGGCTGGAGCCAGAATCGAACTGGCGTCTACGGATTTGCAATCCGCTGCATAACCATTTTGCTATCCAGCCTATATATTTGGAGCGGGAAACGAGACTCGAACTCGCGACCCCAACCTTGGCAAGGTTGTGCTCTACCAACTGAGCTATTCCCGCTTAAGTGAAGATATGTATTATATCGATTATTTTACTTCAGTCAAACATTAGATCAACAATTAAGCAACACCCTCTTTTTTATCTATCGGTGATTTGCATTACCACTGCAACGCTACTCTATTAGATCTAACAATATACTAAAAAAAGAGTTATGAAAAGAGTTCTTTAACCTGATATAACTCGAGCAATTGTACTAAATTTTCAGGAATGGAGTCAATCGTTAAATCCGATGAAAAACGTTTAGCTTCTACTAACAATGCAATCAAAGCGCTATCACACTCTTCAACTTCCGTTAGATCAATTATCTTAGGAGGATTAGCCTCCCACTCTCTCTTTAGGCGTAGCCACTCATCAGGAATCGTAAACTTATCAAAGCATCCCTTAAATCGATATCGTTGCCCTTCATTCATAATCTCTATTAATCTACTTTTCATCTTTTCCTCTATTGACACAATGCTTCAATAAAAAAATAGGCGGTTAAATTTAGTCACCGCCTACTCAATATATCTACCTTTATAACAGGCTATCTCATAAGTAATAGTGATCAGTCACACTACTTGTTTTTCTGTTTTAAGACATTGATCATTCCATCAATACCATTTCTAGAGACGAGCTCTCTAATCTCAGAACGATAATTCGCCACAATACTGACGCCTTCAACAGAGACATCGTAAACCATCCAACGTTTACCTGCTTTTATCATAGAGTAATTGATCGCAATGGGAGGTCGATCTTTAGAGATAATCTCTGAGCGAACCGTCACCTCATCACCCTTTGCTGCATTAGGCGGAAGTGGTAACACCTTTAATTCCTCATCAGAATAATCGAGTAAGACGCCGGCATAAGTATTGATTAAGAGTCGTTGGAATTCATTTGTAAACGCTGTTCTCTGTGCTGGCGTTGCTTCTCTCCAAGAACGTCCCATCACCCATTGCGAGATTGTTCCAAAATCGAAGCGAGGAACTAAGATCTTCTCAACAATGCCATAGACCTTATTGGGATCTTTCTTCAGTGTTGCACGCTCTGCTTTTAATGTCTTAAAGAGCTGGTCAGATGTATTTTGAATAACACTTATTGGATCTTCTTGCGCATTTGCTGTCTGAAAAAAAGAGAGCAGCGTCACAAAAAAACCAAACATTATGATCTTTTTAAAGCTATATTTCATTCTACGTCCTATATAAAACTAATTAATGGGCTAATTATACCGCCTTAAGGCTAAAAACTACAATATTAAAGGCTCTGGCTCAAGCATAACTCCGAACTTATCAAATACCCCTGCTTGTACTTTAAGTGCATGACTCCATAGTATTTCCCCATCATTACACCCCATATTCACAAGGACGAGCGCTTGCTTCTCATACATCCCTACACCATCTTCATAAAGACCCTTATATCCGCTTAATTCAATCAACTGTCCTGCTGCAAGCTTATAAAAACCGTGTTGGTCAGGATAAGTAATGAGATTTGGATATTTTAATTTTATTCTCTGAAGTTCTGCTTCTGTAACAATAGGATTTTTAAAAAAACTGCCGGCATTACCGATAAGATTTGGATCAGGAAGCTTGCTAGAACGAACAGCAATGACTGCATTCATCACATCACTCATCGAAAGGTTTTCAAGATCCTCCCCTTTAGCCTCAAAATACTCTTGAAGCGCTCGATAGGAGATCTTTGGTTGCATCTTCTTCAAAAGTCTAAAAGTCACTGACAGAATGAGATATCTCCCCTTCTCTTGTTTGAAAAGGCTATCGCGATAGGCAAAACCACAAGCTTTATTGTCGAGTCTTTTGATCTTATCGTCATGAAAATCATAGACCTCTACTTCTGTAATAAAGTCTTTAACCTCGGCACCATAAGCGCCGATATTCTGCACTGGCGCCGCTCCTACCTTTCCTGGAATCAATGACAGATACTCTAACCCTAAATATCTTCTGCGGTTCATCTGTAGCACAAATGCATGCCACTCCTCTCCTGCCATCGCTTTCACAACAACAGAGTCAACACATTCCTCCACCACCTCTATTCCTAGCAGTCGGTTTAAGATTACAGTCCCCAAAAAATCCTTAGTAAAGAGAATATTACTCCCGCCTCCCAATATTAGATGCGGTTTTGGCAGATGCTTTAAAAGGGGAAGAAGAGTTAAATTATCTAACGAGAAGAGATATCGACTCTTAACAAGAACACCAAAAGTATTCAACTTTTCTAATGAAGCATTTTCCTGAATATTTTTAATTTGCGTTATCTGCTGCATACATGCCTACCGTAAACCATCCACATCTAATAAATCTCTTTTTGATAAAAAAAGAGAGGTTGATATTACTATCAACCTACCCCTTCATTCATCAACCCACGTACTTGATCACATACTTGATCTACTCACTGATCTACTCAAAAAAACTATTGTTGTAGATCTTGATATTACTATTATTTAGAAGATATTGTTGAAATGCGCGATACTCATAACTCGCTTCAATACCTTGTAGATACTCTCTAATCTGCATCTGTTCATCATCAGAAAAATCATCCATTGAACCTTTAGCGATATTATTGATAGCTACAACAACAATATGTCCATCCACATCCTCAACAACATAAGCGGGTTTTCCCTCTTCCAGTGTGGGCACTTTTTGAAACCCTTTAGATACCGCATGCTGCTCTACAGGCTTTGAAAGCTGCCCAATTGAAGAGATAGAGAGATCATTATATTGGTTATAAGCAAATCCTAACTGCTCAATATCATTACGAAAACTCTGCTGATCCCCTGCTTCTAACATCGCAGACACTTGATTCTGAATACTCTTTTTGGCGGCCTCTTGAGCAAGCTCTGCTTTTATCTCATCAAAACTCTCCTCTAAGCTCTTAGGTCGACTCGCCTCCTGCTCTGCAATGCGTACAATCATTGCATGATTAGACTGATCATTATAAGCAAAAGGCAGTGAATTACGATGATTCTCCATCACATCATAACTACTAACAGCACTCCAGACCGTTGGATTAGCGAGCAATCCTTCCTGTTTATCAAGATCTAACCAATCACTCTCTTTCAACTCAACACCTAAATCTTGAGCAATCTCGCTTAAAGACTCAGTATAAGTTTCAGCCAACTCCTGCAGACGCATCTCTTGCTCTAAATAACGATCAACTTGAGCCTTCTCTTTTAAAGAGCGCTTTGCTGCCTCTACCAAATCATCTTGACTACTATAAGGAGAGCTGATATTCAGCAAGTGGATCATATGCACTTCACCATCGGTAATAACCGGCGCTGAAATAGGTTGCTCTATCGTCAATGAAAATAATGCGTCGTCAAATATAGGAATGCCGGCAACACCATATTTAAAGTTTCCATTCTTATTGTAATAAGCATTATCTAGGGCCGTAATCTGCTCTTTTGCCTGCTCAAAAGTGAGGTCTCCGACATCAATTTTTGCTTTTAATTCAGATAGCAACGCAATTGCCTCTTCCTTTTCTGCTTCCGATGTATATTCAATTGTAAATTGTTCAGAGAGTCGTTGCTCATTGGCTTTTTGTAAACGCTCAACTTCAGCCGCAACCGCATCATCACTTAGATCTAGCGATGAGAGTGATATCGATTCGGGCAGTAACTCGATATATTGCAATTTAATACGATTAGGCGTTACATATTTATCAGAGTGTGACTCATAATGCTTAGAGATCGCATCATCTGAAACAGCTACACTTTCTAAATCTTGCAAATAATTATAACTTGCGACTTCAAGATCTCGTGTCTGCCCTGCAAACTCTATCTGCTCAATTAAAGATTTCTCCGGAATAAAGACACTATTGACTAACGCCTCTCTTACCACTTTCTCTTGAACATCTCTCCTAACCGCTTCTTCAAAACTCTCAATATTGTATCCTGCATAAAAGAGTGCAGTCTTATAGGTTTCCTGATCAAACACCCCATCTTTTTGGAAGGCGGGAATGGAGATAATCTCCTCTGCCACAGACTTATCAGAAGCTCTTATGCCCCATTTTTTAATTTGTGCATCCATTGCCCTACGTTGCAAAAGATCTTGTCGGGCAATTAAGCGATATTGGCGCTGTAATTCGTCTGACAAATCCATATTTTGAGCATTAGCATTTAATAGTTGCTGATATTGCGCCTCAACCTCTTGTAAAGAGATCTTCTCTCCATCAACTGTTGCAACAGTATCCGCACTAGGACCGCTAAATATCTGCGTCCCACCTATCCCCGCAAGAGAGATAGCTACCCCTCCTAATAACACTTTTGCCCATACACTATTTGCACGGTCTCTGATGAATTGCATCATAATTAAAAATCACCTTTATTATTTGAATTATTGGCCAATCAATATCTCGATATCTTTGCCAATCCAACTGTGAACCCAAAAAACTCAATCTCTCAATCTCTCAATCTTAATGAACAGTTAGGTGTCCATATTATTAAAGCTCAACTCTTTGATTCCACCGCTCTGATAAAGACTCTTTAAAGCTTTATCAAAAATGAATGGGGAAATTATACCTACAAGCAAGCATTTAATAAATAACTCATTTATAAGCTATACAAATATAAGCTATACAAACTATGGCCCTATATTCGGGATCCCTATTCCAATAGCCCACCTCCTTTCGGTAAGGTTTTCAACCAAAGATCAAGATCTCCTGCTTTGACAATCATTAAGTAACGCCCTCTAAAGGGCTGCCAATACTCAACCATCTCATCTAACAACTCCTCTTTACCCTCAAGATATAATATAACTCTAGAGCGAGGATCTTCCTCAATAAGCGTCGCAAGATCATCCATCGTTCCCAACTCAACAATAGGCTCTTGAAGCTTCCCAACAAAATGGAGATGACCACGATATCCAGAGAGATGTGCGACCTTAACCCCTTTTGACTGATACCAGAAGACTCTCTCACCTGCTGGTGTTAAATCATAAAAGTCTGTAGCGACTCTCACAACTCCAAAATTAATAGCTAGCGTTAATGCAACACTCATCAAGGCTAAGGTCATAATTCTCGTATTAGCAGCATTAAAAAAGAGCGTAATACTAAAGAGAATAAGCCCGGCACCCCAGAATGGAGATACCTGTCCAACCCAATCTGGCAACTCCCAATAAGAATAGCTCTGAGGGATCAAGATCAATAACCCCCCAACGATCGACATGACTAGAGTAATAAGAACAACATCTTTTTTACGACTTATCCCCTGTCGATAGATACGCGCAATAATAAGACCAAAAGCGGGATAGAGGGGCAAGAGTGCATCAAGAGAGGTTAGACTCAAAATCCCTAATATAACAATCAGATAAAGAAACCAAACAATCACAAAATTGAGTGATTCATCACGCTCTGCACTCTTAAAAAGCTGATATATTCTTAACCAAAAAAGCCAAGGAAAAAGAATAATAATAAGATTGAGCAGATAGACATAAAATGGCGGAGTATTACTCAACGCCCCAATTAAAGACTTCAACCCTATTGCATCAAAGAGTGAAAAGCCTAGCAAACTAGCACTAAAATATGCCCATATAAGAAAGAAAGAGAGCGCTACTACAGTCGATATAAGCCCGTAAAAATAGATCTGAGACCACCGCTTATTAGCCCAATAAGGAGAGAGAAAGATGATAGGAGCGGTCACTAAAAGAAAGATCAATCCCGATGAAAACAACCCCAAAGTGAGGGAGATTGTAAAACCAATCCACCAAACTTTTTGATCAAAGCGCCAAACTCTAATCAAAAAATTCATCGTTAACATCAAATAGAAGGTGAAATAGAGATACTCAACATTAGCTGTCGCAAAAAGGGTCCAGACTAAACTGCCTATCAACACTAAAGGCGCATTTGCCCTAACCTCTCTTCTATCAGGCCATAACTGATAAGCAGCCCAAGCGGTCAAAAAGAGAGTTGACAAACTAAAGAGCGTAGCTAAAAAGCGAAGTATAAACTCCGACACACCAAAAAGTTGCCAGCCACCTAAGGCTAACCAGTAATTAAGTGGAAAAAGAGTATGCTGATATTCTCTATTGATACTAGGGTAGAGCCAATCCTCAGATTGATACATCTCCCAAACCACACCAGAAAAGAGCGTTTCTTGAAATGGGATTAGCGGTCTTGAAAACCATGTTGCAAATATAAGGATTAGCCAGATACTAATCCATATAAATGCATAGCGACGAGTCGTAAACTCTTGTCGTAAAAAAATTATTTCTCTCTGCATTGAGCACAAATACCGTGCAAAATCGTACGAGCATCTGTCAGCTCATACCCTAATTCAGCAGCAATCTGAGCCTGTTTTTCATGTATTTTTTCATGAGAAAACTCACCAATATGGCCACAGTTGATACAGATAATGTGATCATGCTGATCTCCATCATCAATCTCAAACATCGACTGACCGCCATCAAAGAAGTGACGACGTACTAACCCCGCCTGTTCAAATTGAGTCAACACTCGATACACCGTAGCAAGGCCGACCTCTTCCCCTGAGCTACTTAACTGCATATAGATCTCTTCTGCCGTCAGATGACAAACAGGAGTTGCGGCAGCTTTCGCTAAAATATCTAAAATCTTTAGACGAGGAAGCGTTACTTTTAAACCAGCATTTTTTAACTCTGTTGAACTCATATTTAGTTATTAATCTCCATTAACTTGATTAGATGGATGATAAATTTATTTTATAATCCTTAGAACGATCAATCTCTAGATCCCCTTTCTAAGATATTAATCTAAAGGTGAGTATAACCGTAAAACATCACAATTCCAAGCATAGAAGACGCATGCTTTTTATCCCTTTCTAACAGGGCTATAAACTACACATTTACTACAAATAACTTTATCTAATGCTCTAAAAAGGATATCATATTCACAATTTTTTATTACCTAAATCAGACTCTGGAGATTTAAATGACTCACTTTGGCGTAACGCTCTCACAATTTATTATGGAGGAGCAACGTCGCTTCCCCGAAGCTACCGGTAATTTTACCCTTCTCCTCAATGATATCGCAGTCTCCTGTAAAATGATTGCGGCAGCTGTTCAGAAAGGTCAACTAGCCAATGTTCTTGGCGCTACAGACAATGAAAACTGCCAAGGAGAAACACAACAAATTTTAGATGTTATCGCAAATGAGCTTTTCATTAAAAATAATGCTAACCGCGGTCATGTAGCAGCAATGGCTAGTGAAGAGATGGATGATGTATTTAACATCCCAGAAAATGTACCAAGAGGAAACTATCTACTCATTTTTGACCCTCTAGATGGTTCAAGCAATATCGATATTAATGGTCCGATTGGCACTATCTTCTCCATCCTTAAAACGGACAAAAAAAATCCTACTGAAGAAGACTTTCTCCAAGAAGGTACAAAACAAGTTTGTGCAGGATACTGCCTCTATGGCTCTGCAACAATGATGGTTCTAACGATCGGATATGGTACACATGGATTTACACTTGACCCGGCAATTGGCGAATTCATTTTGACCCATCCCAATATGCAAATTCCTAGCTCAACTGCTGAATATGCGATTAATCAAGCCAACAGAAATCTTTGGGAACCGCCGATGCGCAAATACATTGATGAATGTGACCTTGGGGTTGAAGGGCCTCGTAAAAAGAAATTTACAATGCGCTGGGTTGGGGCAATGGTGATGGATATTCACCGTTTAATTCAACGTGGTGGTCTCTTTGCCTATCCTATGGATAGCTCTCTTACCGAGAAAGGTGGGCGCCTACGCTTAATGTATGAAGCAAATCCAATGGCTTTTCTTGTAGAGCAAGCCGGAGGCATTGCATCAACAGGATATGAGCGCATCTTAGACCTAGCTCCTGAAAAATTACACCAACGTGTGCCGGTTATTATGGGATCAACCGATGAGATGAAAATTATTCTTGATAACCATAAAGTTTTTGCTAAAGAGGCAGGAAAAGAGTTCACTCATCAATGTAAAAACTATGCTTAACTGCCCATATTTAACCCAACTCTCTAGGCTTACTGCTTCATAGCTTCATAGCTTCATAGCTTCATAACTTTAGCTAAACAATCAAAAACGCTGACATCCAACAATTTGTCAGCGTTTTTTATATTACCCCCTTCTCCACACTTTTTCCTACAACTCTCAAGTAAAAATTCAACTAATTTTTTCAAATAGGATTTCAAATAAGACCTCACATAAGGCTTCAAATAAAAAACACCATACAAAAACCAAAAGGCATCGATACTCCCTCCCCTTGATAGATCAAAAAAGAAGAAAAGAGCAAGAAATCAGACCGATATCGAATCCTTAATTAGAAGATTTCTTCATAGCACCATCACTAAAGTAATTGATCATAATCAGTAGAAACAAGAGAAGTGTCTAGATCCGCAATATATCGACTATTTAAGAAATTTTGCAAAATTTAGAATATACAGTACATTAACTGATGCCTCTATTACTTGCATGTAACAGCGCACATGGCAAATGCTTTTAGTTTTACCTAAGAGTATCAACTTTTATCTCAAGCAAAACATATAAACGGTTTTAAACCATGAATATCTTAAAAAAAATCTCGCATATCATCGATACGATTAACGCCACCCTAGGTAAGATTGCAATTGTCGCAATTTTTCTAGCTACGATTATTTCTGCGGGAAATGCGCTCTTTAGATACGCTTTCAATATGAGTTCTAATGGTATGTTAGAAGTTCAATGGTATCTTTTTGCAGCAGTATTTTTGCTTGGATCTGGCTATACCTATCTAAAAGACCAACACATTCGGATAGATATTATCTCCAACCGTTTTTCGCCAAAAGTGAAAGCGACTATGGAGATTATTGGTATTGTCTTTTTCCTCTTTCCCGCATTTACAATGCTTTTTTATCTCACAATTGGCCCTGCTATCAGCTCCTGGCAAATTTGGGAAATGTCCTCAAACCCTGGTGGACTTCCAAGAGCCCCTATTAAAGCATTACTTCCTGTTGGAATGTTCTTTCTCATTCTTCAAGGAGTTTCTGAACTTTGCAAAGCAATTATTACGCTTCGCACCTCTAACGACATCGCTAAACACTCGGAGCAACAGCAACAATGTTAGATTTTTTACCCCCATTAATATTTATAGCCTTAATCTTATTTCTATTAAAAGGCTATCCCATCGCTTTCTCATTAGCAGCAACAGGCCTACTCTTCTCACTTATTGGTATCTCCATCGGCCAACTCGATTTCGCCCTACTGGGTGCTTTAAGTGACCGATTTTTCGGCATTATTAGTAACGATACCCTACTCGCCATCCCTTTCTTCACCTTAATGGGACTCGTACTTGAACGAACAGGAATGGCTGAAGATCTACTCGATACCATGGGCCAACTCTTTGGCAAAATGAGAGGTGGACTTGCTTATTCTGTTATCTTTGTAGGAACAATGCTTGCAGCAACAACAGGAATTGTCTCTGCATCAGTCATTGCCATGGGGCTGATCTCCCTTCCAATTATGTTGCGATATGGCTATTCCAAAAGGATTGCCTCCGGCGTTATTGCCGCCTCAGGGACATTAGCGCAAATCGTTCCCCCTAGTTTAGTTTTAATTGTTCTAGGTGATCAATTAGGGGTCTCTATTGGTTCAATGTATAAAGCAGCGCTCATCCCTAGTGCTCTATTGATTGGCGCTTATATTCTTTTTATCTTTATTCTTACACTTGTTAAACCACAATCAATGCCGGCAATCCCAGAAGCAGCAAGAACATTGCATGGGACCGCCTTAGCAAAAAAAGTAGTCACTAGCGTCATCCCACCTGTTACATTAATCTTCCTCGTTTTAGGAACGGTCTTTTTAGGTATGGCAACTCCTACAGAAGCCGGTGCTATTGGTGCAGTGGGAGCAATGGTTTTAGCGCTTTTCAAGAGATCTCTAACTAAAAAGCTACTCTATCAAGCACTCGATCAAAGTGTAAAAATCACCACATTTGTTGTCTTCATTATGATCGGCTCGATGTTCTTCTCTCTAGCATTCACAAGCCTTAATGGAGGAATTTGGATTGAAGGCATTTTAGGAAACCTTCCCGGTGGCGTTCTCGGCTTTATTATTGCGGTTAATATCTTGATCTTCTTCGTCGCTTTCTTCTTGGACTTCTTTGAAATTACACTAATCCTTGTTCCGCTCCTTCTTCCTATCGCCACCTCATTAGGAATAGATCTGACCTGGTTCGGGATTATTCTAGCAATGAATATGCAGACCTCCTTTATGCATCCCCCCTTCGGCTTCTCTCTCTTCTATCTCAAATCAGTCGCCCCGAAAGAGGTTACAACTAAAGATATCTACTACGGTGCAACTCCTTTCTTAATACTTCAAGTTATAATGGTTGTATTATTGATTGCCTTCCCTGATATTATTAAGACAGAGAAAATTGAACGATTTGAAGGATCTGGTGCTGATATTGAGTTTAATCTCGATACCGGAATGGATAGCTTTAGCGACTTTGATGACTTCGGCGTTGATTTTTAATCACACTCATCTTACCTCTTCAAAAGAGAGCTAGTAAAAGCGATCTTCTCCTCAAAAAGGAGAAGGTCGTAAAGCTTTTAAAACCATATCTATATCTACTAATAATGATATGCCTATATGTTGCAGAGAATAAAATTAATGCCCTGCTCATGCATTCCACTCTTTACTCAAGAATGCGCACTCAAAATCTAATTTACAAAAATCTATTTTTAAAAAAGCCTCTATGAGAGTCTTCGCTAATTGCAAATTGAATAAAATATAAATTAGTCAACCATAAACTTGTAAAGCATTAAATTTATAGAGTCGTTCATTAACACATTTTACCCGCTCTATACCTATAATTTAGAGCCTAAAACCAATAACTAATAACTAATAAATCGAATTCAATAAATTATAAACTACTATCTAAAAGAGAGGATTTATCTACCATGAAACGTCGACAGTTTATCTCCCGTGCAGGAATCATTGCTGGAGCAGGTATTGGCGCATTAAGCAGCGCACAGGCAAACAGCAATGCAAAAGTAAAATGGCGCATGACATCAAGCTTCCCTAAACATTTAGACCTCCTTTTTGGCACATCACAAAGATTGGCTGATTCCATATATGCGATGAGTGATGGAGAATTTGAGATTCAGGTTTTTGCCGCTGGTGAACTCGTCCCCTCTACACAAGTATTTGATGCTATTCAGAATGGAACTGTGGAAGTAGGACATACCACATCTAACTACTATCATGGGAAGAATAAAGCGCTCTCCATCGATACCTGTCTCCCTTTTGGCCTTACAACTCGAATGCAAAATGCGTGGTATTATGCCGGCGGTGGGACGGAGGTCTTACGCGAACTTTTTGATAAATATAATATTGTTAACTTCCCTGGCGGTAACTCCAATACTCAAATGGGTGGCTGGTTCCGTAAAGAAGTCAAAACAGTTGATGATCTTAAAGGTCTTAAATTCCGTATCCCGGGATTTGGTGGGGAGATCTTCTCTCGTCTTGGCTCTATTCCTCAAAATATTGCTGTCGGCGATATCTACTCATCTCTCGAAAAAGGAACCATTGATGCTACTGAGTTTGTAGGGCCCTATGATGACCAGCGTCTGGGGCTGCAAGAAGTTGCTCCTTACTACTATACTCCTGGATTTTGGGAAGGATCAGCAATGCTCACCTTCTATGTCAATAAAGATGCTTGGGCCAGTCTTCCTGAAAAATATAAGATTATTTTTGAGAGAGCGGCCGCTGAAGCCAATATGTGGATGTCAGCACAATATGATGCTAAAAGCCCTGAAGCACTAGCAACCTTAATTCAAAATGGTGCCAAGCTGCGTTCTTTCTCACGAGAAATTCTTCAAGCTGCTTACGATGCCGCACAAGAGATCTATGCGGAAGAGGTTGAAGTGAATGAAGACTTCAGAAGAATTTACACCCATTGGAAAGCTTTTCTTAACAAAGAGTACCAATGGTTTAGAGTCAATGAGAATATCTTCCAACAATTTATGTTCTCCCAATTTAGAAAACAGACAACATAAATTGAGAGGTTAGGTCAAAGATAGATCTAAAATAAGTCGATATAAAATATAAACAATATCGATATTAATCGATGATATTGATATTGAAAGTAAAGCAAGGAAGATATTAGATATCCAAGCTCTAACATCTTCCTCACAGATCACGATGAGGAATTAGAAAGATATGAAGCGCCGCAAATTTATAGCGCAAGCTGGTCTCGCAACAGGAGGGGCAATAACCTTCTCTCTACTTAAAGCAGCAACACCTGCAAAAATAAAGTGGAAGATGACCTCAAGCTTCCCTCGCCACCTCGATATTGTATTTGGAGGATCTCAACGTCTAGCAGATTCTATCTATGAGATGAGTAATGGAGAGTTTGAGATTCAAGTTTTTGCTGCTGGCGAACTAGTTCCTTCTACACAAGTATTTGATGCCATCCAAAACGGCACCGTTGAAGTCGGACATAGCTCATCAAACTACTATCATGGTAAAAATAAAGCGCTCTCCATCGATACCTGTCTCCCCTTCGGTTTAACAACTCGAATGCAAAATGCTTGGTGTTATGCTGGCGGTGGGAATGAGGTCTTAAGAGAGCTTTTTGGGAAATACAATATTGTAAACTTCCCTGGTGGCAACTCTAATACACAGATGGGAGGATGGTTTCGTAAAGAGGTCAAAAGCGTAGCTGATCTCCAAGGATTAAAGTTTAGAATTCCTGGATTTGGTGGAGAGATCTTTGCGAGACTAGGTGCAATTCCTCAAAATATTCCAGTAGGTGATATCTACTCTTCCCTCGAAAAAGGGACAATCGATGCTACCGAATTTGTAGGTCCCTATGATGACCAGCGGTTAGGTTTACAAGAAGTTGCTCCTTACTACTACACACCAGGTTTTTGGGAAGGCTCTTCGATGCTCTCTTTCTATGTCAACCAAGATGCCTGGAGTAATCTTCCCCAAAGATACAAGATTATCTTTGAACGAGCAGCTGCTGAAGTTAATATGTGGATGTCTGCTCAATATGATGCTAAAAGCCCTGAAGCTCTAGCGACTCTTATAAAAAATGGTGCGAAGTTGCGCTCCTTTTCACGAGAGATATTACAAGCCGCTTACGATGTTGCACAAGAGATATATGCAGAAGAATCAGCAGTTAATGAAGATTTTAGAAAAGTATATACGCACTGGAAAGACTTTCTAAATAAGGAGTACCAATGGTTTAGAGTCAATGAGAATATCTTTCAGCAATTTATGTTTTCACAACTTAGAAAATAGAAGATAAACTAAGATAAGTAACACAAGATTTTATATCATCAGCATCCACCGCACCACTTTCTATAAACCCTATAAAGGTGGTTACTCATCTCAATCTATCCCTTGAGAGAGAGTATATATTAGAGCGATTTACCCATCGAATGCAAAGCGAAAAGATGCTAATCCTAACGATTGATTACTAGAGAGTAGTTCTACCCCATAACACTAGCATCAATCTAGGATATCACTGAGTAAGAACTTCTATCTGATACATCTGATACAACTTATCGATAGATTAAAACTCACTCAGTTAGATTCACTCTAAAGCCTAAATCTACTTTTGATAGATAGCTTTATGCTTTAAGGTTCACATCTTAAAAATCATATTTAAATAAAATTTGAATTTGAATTTTATTTACTAAAAGCCTCATAAAAAAGCTTTATAAATCAATCCATATCGTCTCTGCAAAGGGACAATTAACTATACAATTTATATTATTCTAAAAGATAAAATATGCATTCGATAAAGGGAGAAATAGAGATGAAACGTCGTGATTTTATGAAAAAGGCCGGTGCGGCAGCAGCAATCTCAGGATTAGCAGCAACTTCTGTAGCTAAAGCGGAAACGTTCCCAAAAGTTAAATGGCGCATTGCCGCGGGTTTTCCCAAAAACCTCAACATCCTCTTTGCCGCTTCAACAATGCTCTCTGAAAAGTTAGCAAAATTAACAAATGGTCAATTTGAAATTCAAGTTTTTGCTCCTGGCGAGCTCGTCCCTGCAAACCAAGTCTTTGATGCTGTATCTCAAGGAACTGTTGAGGTAGGACATACCGCTTCTTACTACTATCATGGAAAAAATACCGCGCTCTCTATCGATACGGTTCTACCTTTTGGAATGAGTGCAAGAATGCAAAACGCATGGTTTTATGCCGGCGGGGGGTTAGAAATCCTACGCAAAGTTTTTGCACAATACAATATCATCAACTTTCCTGGTGGTAATACAACGGCGCAGATGGGTGGCTGGTTTAGAAAAGAGGTTAACACCTTAGAAGATCTTAAAGGACTGAAGTTCCGTATTCCTGGTTTCGGAGGAGAGATTCTTTCTAGATTAGGTGTTATCCCACAAACAATCCCAGCAAGCGACGTCTACTCATCCTTAGAAAAAGGTACGATTGATGCTGCTGAGTTTGTCGGCCCTTATGACGATGAGAAGCTAGGACTTCAAGCGGTAGCACCCTACTACTATACACCTGGATTCTGGGAAGGTGCTGCTACTGTCTCCTTCTATGTCAATGATGCTAAATGGAATGAGCTACCCCAACTCTATAAAGATCTCTTTGAAACCGTTTGTGCCGAGATCAACCAGTGGATGATTGCAAAATATGATGCAGAAAATCCTCCTGCTTTAGCAACATTAACTAAAAATGGCGCAAAACTTCGCTCCTTCTCTAAAGAAATTTTAGAAGCCTCTTATGAGGTAGCTCAAGAAATCTATAAAGAGGAGTCTGCTAAAAATCCTGACTTCAAAATGGTCTATGATCACTGGAAGGCATTCCTCAACCAAGAATACCAATGGTTTAGAATCAATGAGAATATATTTCAAAGCTTTATGACAACTCAGTTGCGTAAACAAAATAGGTAAGATGTAAGCTGAATTTAAAATGGAGTTCAGGTATAATCTGCATAGAAAAATTTATTAGCAGGATATAGTGATTATAAAATGGCAACATATACAACAAATCAATTCAAAAGTGGACTAAAGATTATGCTTGATGGGGATCCATGCTCAATCATCGAAAATGAGATGGTTAAGCCTGGTAAAGGTCAAGCATTTAACCGCGTCAAAATCAGAAACCTCAAAACAGGTCGTGTTATCGAAAAGACCTTCCGTTCAGGAGAATCTGTTGAAGGTGCGGATGTCATGGATGTTGAACTCCAGTACTTGTATAACGATGGGGAATTTTGGCATTTCATGAATCCAGAAACATTTGATCAGGTCGCTGCAAATGAGAGTGCGGTAGAGGATGCAAAAAAATGGTTAATGGAGCAAGATACTTGCACTGTTACACTCTACAATGGCGCTCCACTTACGGTGACTCCGCCTAACTTCATTGAAATGAAGATTGTTGATACAGATCCTGGTCTAAAGGGTGATACTGCGGGAACAGGTGGTAAACCTGCAACGCTTGAGTCAGGTGCTGTTGTTCGTGTACCACTCTTTGTACAAATCGGTGAAGTGATCAAGGTTGACACACGCACAGGCGAGTATGTGTCTCGTGTAAACAAGTAAAAGTAATTTTTTAATGGAGACGAAGAACATGAGTTCGGAGAATGTTAATCATAAAAGGAGACGAGTCCTGAGCTATGCAACGGTAGCAGTTGCGGCTTTTGGAGCAGGATTTCTCGGAGTTCCTTTTGTTAAGTCTTGGATGCCAAGTCAACGAGCAAAAAGTGCGGGAGCACCTGTTGAGGTTGATCTATCTAAGCTTTCCCCTGGCGAGTTACTCCGTGTTGAGTGGCAAGGGAAACCGGTTTGGGTATTAAATCGTACTGAAGCAATGCTAGAGCGTTTACTAACTTCCCCACCGGATGCATTAGTTGACCCTAATTCAAAAAGCGATCAACAGCCTCCATATGCTCAAAATGAGTACCGTTCAATTAAACCTGAATATCTCGTACTCGTAGGTATTTGTACTCATTTAGGTTGTTCGCCAACCTTTAGACCTGAAGTTGCACCTGCAGACTTAGGTCCATCTTGGCGTGGTGGTTTCTTCTGTGCATGTCATGGCTCACGCTTTGACCTTGCAGGTCGTGTATTTAAGAATCTACCAGCTCCAATTAACTTACTTGTTCCTGATCACTACTACAAAAATGAAAACTCAATTATTGTGGGTGTTAGCGGGGAGGGGGCTTAATGACAACTCAATCTAAATCGAAATTGGCTCGTTTAGGAGACTGGATCGACTATCGATTGCCATATAAGCGTGCTTTAAGTACTCATGTAACTGAGTATTACGCACCAAAAAACTTTAACTGGCTCTATGTATTTGGTGTTTTAGCAGGTGTTATGCTTGTTAACCAAATTTTAACAGGGATCTGGTTAGTGATGTACTATAAACCCGATGGAGCACTTGGCCCTACGGGTATTCCTATTGCTTATGCATCATTAGAGACTGCCGTCATGCGTGATGCGAACTGGACATGGCTCATACGTTATATGCATGCCGTTGGGGCATCGATGTTCTTTATCGTCGTCTATATGCATATGTTCCGTGGTCTTATCTATGGTTCACATCGTAAACCTCGTGAGCTTGTCTGGATCTTCGGCATGTTGATCTACCTTGTTCTGATGGCTGAAGCCTTTATGGGATATGTACTCCCTTATGGCCAAATGTCATTCTGGGGTGCTCAAGTTATCATCTCACTCTTTGGGGCTATTCCCTATATTGGTGATACTTTAGTAACAGGAATTCGTGGTGACTTCGTTATCTCTGAAGCGACATTAAGCCGTTTCTTTGCACTTCATGTGATTGCCCTACCACTTGTCTTAGTTGGTCTTGTTGTTGCACACATCTTAGCGTTGCACCAAGTTGGCTCTAATAACCCTGATGGTATTGAGATCAAAGATCATCTTGACGAAAATGGAAAACCATTAGATGGTATCCCATTCCATCCTTACTACACAGTTCATGATACTTTTGCGGTAGGAATTTTCTTGATCTTCTTTGCATTGATCATCTTCTATGCTCCTGATATGTTTGGTCTCTTCTTAGAAGCACCTAACTTTGAACCTGCTAACCCATTAGCAACACCTGCACATATTGCACCTGTTTGGTACTTCACACCTTACTACACAATTTTACGTGCTGTTCCATCATGGTTTGGTACACAAATTTGGGGTGTTTTAGCTATGGGAGCTTCAATTGCAGTTCTCTTCATCTTACCTTGGTTAGATAGAAGCCCTGTACGTTCTATTCGCTATAAAGGTGCTTTCATCAAAATTATGATTGCTCTCTTTGTTGTCTGCTTTATTATCTTAGGATATTTAGGAGTGGTTCCTGCGAATGATACTCGTACACTAGTTGCACGTATCTGTACTATCTTCTACTTTGTCTTCTTCCTTGGCATGCCATGGTGGTCAAGATGGGGTAAAGTTAAACCAGTTCCAACAAGGGTGACAATGAAATGAGAAAAATCATAACTCTATTTACTAGCTGCCTCTTCTTTATGGCAGCGAGTGCAAATGCACAAACTTCTGAGGATTTAACAGCTAAAGCATTAGATCAGCTTGGTGACCCACAAATTAATGTGACAAACTACGAATCTCTTCAATCAGGCGCTAGACTCTATATGGACTACTGCCTTGCTTGTCACTCATTAGAGTTCCAACGCTACAATATCACTGCTCGTGATATTGGCTTGCAGGAAGAAGACATTCAAAAGCTGATCAATACCGGTAGCTATGATCCTCGTGAAGCTGAGTTCATAGCAACTAAAGATGGTGATCTAATCTATACTGCAATGGATCGTGGAGATGCTCAAATCTGGTTAGGTGTTGCACCACCAGATCTCTCAACCATTGCTCGCGCTAAAGGTCCCGACTATATCTTCAAATATCTACTTTCTTTCTATGAAGATGAGAGCCGCCCAACAGGAATGAATAATATTGCATTCCCTAATGCTGGTATGCCTCATGTTCTAGCTGAGCTACAAGGGACAAATCGTCCAATTGTTGAAAAAGTAGCTATTGGTGAATGTGACTTATCACAACCTGATGAGTGCCAATATGAAGAAGTTGTTGTAGGACTTGAGAAAGTTACTGATGGTGCAATGACAGAATTAGAGTTTCGTAAATCTGTTAATGACCTCACTAACTTCCTTACATACGTTGCAGAGCCAGCACAGCTCGAGCGTAAAAAATATGGTCCATGGGTTCTAGGATTCTTAGTAATCTTCACAATACTTGCGTATGCTTTAAATCGTGAATATTGGAAAGATGTTAAATAAGTATTTAATGAACCCCATTCATAATTGGAAACTATAATAAACCTGTAAGGAGCAATTAAAATCTAATTGCTCCTTACTTGCGATTAAGGAGAGCATAATTATGTCAACAAGACGCACAGGATTTACCCTTTTTACGGAAAAAAACTCTTTAGATGGTGATCGAGTCAAAGTCGTCCTGCTCGAAAAAAACATCACCTGTGAGACAGTAATTGTCGACCCAACTAATCCCCCAGGTGACCTTTTAGAAGTTAATCCTCAAGTTATTCTACCTACACTTATTACTCGTGAAATCGCTATTTATCATACAGATACTATCTTAGAATTTTTAGATGAGCGCTTTCCTCACCCCCCACTACTTCCCAATGATCCTATATTACGGGCTAAGTTTCGCCTGACGATTAAAACAATTGTTAATGATTGGTATCCTTTAGTTGAAAAACTAATTGGGCGAAAAACGGCAGATAATAGAACAAATAAAGCGATCGCTGATCTTCTAGTGGCCTATTCTCCACTCTTTAGTGAGACAGCCTATTTTCAAAATGAGGATTTCTCATTAATTGATGCAACAATTGCCCCTTTCTTATGGTGGGTTAAATATTTGGATATTCCACTTCCGAAAAAGGCTCAACCTGTCTTAGATTACTATGATCGTTTATTAGAAAAAGAGAGCGTTAAAGCTGCCTTTGATAAAAAAGAGAAAACTATTTAAGGACTTTCTATGATGACCTCAAATAAGCCCTACTTTATTCGTGCTCTCTATGATTGGATACTCGATAATAATTGCACCCCCTACATTGTAGTAGATGCAACCCTTCCCTATGTCGATGTACCAGAAAAATTTATCACTGATGGTAATATTATTCTTAACGTTCTTCCATCAGCCGTAAGTGATCTTATTTTAGGCGATGAATGGATCTCTTTTTCTGCTCGTTTTTCTGGAATTGTTCATGAAATTAACTTTCCTGTAGGGGCTGTTGCGGCAATCTATGCTCAAGAAAATGGTGAGGGAATGGGCTTTCAAACAGAGGCACTCCCTGATGATTATTTTGTAGATATGATGAGAATCACAACGCCATCTGCTTCCAAAAAGAAAGGACCTCAACTAGATATTATTGAGCCAGATAAAGAGCAGTTACCAAGCTCTCATAAAGAGGAGTCTAAAGATGAGGAACAATCTGATAAAGAAGAGAGCTTGCAAAATAAAGATAAGGGTAAAGATAATAACAAACATAAAAAGCCGACTCTAACAATTATCAAATAGATCAATAGATTAAAATTAAAAGATCAGGGGCATTGAGTAGCATTTAGCCCCTACAATAATAACTAAAAGTATCCTCGTAGCATTATATTTTCTATTAAGCTACGAGGATTTTTTTATCCCCATCAATCGTGATCCATCGATATTTTAATGCAAAACCGATCTGAGAAGCTTAAGATGAGACTTTCTCTACTATTAATCACCACTAAACCCACCACTCTATCTATAAAAATATGACAAAAGAAATATCTGAAGAGATTGAAAATATTAAACATATCATCCTTATACATGGCTTATACCAAAATACACTTATTATGAGAGTATTGGGCCATCGTCTTGAAAAACTTGGATATCAAATACACTACTTTAAATACCCGACTCTCACTACAAGCTTTGCAAAAAATGTCAGCTCTTTTTGTCACTATTTAGAAAATTTCTCTTCCCCCTTTGCCATTATTGGTCATAGCTTAGGTTCTTTAATCATCTTGAAGTCTTTAGAAAAATCGATACCTCAACAGCTAAAAAGGGTTATTGCCATTACTCCTCCATTTCATGGATCTCGAATTGTCCAATATCTGACAGAACATAATGCTTCTTTTCTCATCGGAAAAGCTCAAAATATTTTGATGCCAAACTACGATCGACATTGGAAGTTTCCCATACCTCTAGGGATTATTGCAGGAACTTATAACCAGGGGCCGACGTCCCTACTACTTGAATCAATGACTGATACTATTGATAAAGATTCATTAACAGGGGATGGGACAGTCTATCTCGATGAGACTAAATTAACAGGATATACCGACTTTACTACTTTAGATCGATCTCATTCAATGATTCTGTTTGATCCCAAAACAGCTATTTTATGTGATCGCTTCATTAAAAAAAGCCACTTCAAATAGTAGTCAAGAGAACGAATTTAAACAAAAAGCATATTAACAAATTCAAAGTATCAGAGTTTGCACTACTACCATAGATAACATGCTGGCACCTTTATTTCGGAAAGCACTTTAAGAGGATTGAATTGATATCACAGTCACATCAATTGTTCCATCAGTGACCTCTATCTCTAACTGATCACAGATCTCAACATCAGTAATACTCTTGACTAACTGCCCCTCTTTTGAGGTCATTGAATATCCACGCAAAAGGGTATTAAGAGGGCTTAATAGCGTTAACTTCTCTACAGAGCTGATAAATGCTTGCTCTCTTTCTCGATATCTATTTCTAAGCGCTCGCTCCATGTTATTATTGATCAAATGAAGTTGATGTTGGTACTGCTTTATCTGATCGATTAAAGAGATTCTCTTCAGGCGATCACTGATAATTAAAGTACGCGCCTGAAGTTGCTCTAATTGATAATGAATCGCTCTTCTCAATCCTGCTTTTAGACGAATCAATTGCTCTCTATTTTGACTTAAGCGAGATTTAGGATCTTTAAGATAGAGTCGATGGGAGATGTGATCGATCTCTTTTTCGAGCGTACGTAACTTATCCCGCATCATTTTCATTAAACGGGATTCAACCTCTGAAAGATATTGATAGAGCTCATCTCGAGATTGTGATGAATATTTTGCTGCCATAGATGGCGTTGGAGCTCGTAGATCGGCGACGAAATCGGCTATTGTAATATCTGTCTCATGCCCTACTCCTGTGATAATAGGTATCTTAGAAGCAAAGATTGCGCGAGCAACTACTTCTTCATTAAAGCACCATAAATCCTCTATACTGCCCCCTCCACGGATAAGAAGTAGAAGATCACATATATTCTCTCGATTCGCACGCTCAATTGCATTAGCGATATCATGCTCAGCGCCTCTTCCTTGTACATTAGTTGCATACAACTTAAGAGGAATATCAGGTCTATGGGATGAAAAAACCTGTAAGACATCTTGTAACGCCGCGGCGCTTCGTGAGGTGATAATACCTATTTTACGCGGATGCTTAGGGATAAGCTGCTTATAATGCGTATCAAATAATCCCTCTTCTGCAAGACGCTTTTTAAGTGCTAAAAATTGTAGATAAAGATCACCAACCCCAGCCTCTTCAACACGAGAGACTATTAACTGATACTCTCCTCGAGGCGCATAAACGGAGACTTTTCCAGTTAACTTTATTTTCTGACCATTTGTAATCAATGAACGATAACGCTCTGCTTGAGAACGCCAGATGACAGACTTAAGCATTCCACCTTCATCTTTAAGATTAAAGTAGATATGTCCAGAACCAGGATAAGCCGCATTAGAGACCTCTCCTTCAACCTGACAATAAAAAAATGCACCTTCAAGAAGATCACGAATCGCAAAGTTGAGCGCCGTAACTGAATAGACAGCATCAGATAAGTCACGTTTTTCTTGATTCTCTAAAGAGTATCCACCTCTTTCTGTGCTGAAAAGATCATGCCGACTCATAATCCTCCTCTCTTTGCCTCATTCCAATAGCGATCTAAATCTTCGAGCGTTACTGTTTCTAGTGGTGCTGTGGCGCTCTTCTCAATATAATTAAATCGACGTCTAAATTTTAGATTAGTCAATTGCAATGCTTCTTCAGGATCAATCTCTAAAAAGCGTGCTAAATTGACCAATGAGAAGAAGAGATCCCCCAACTCACTCTTCATCGCTTCTCGATCCCCACCCCCCATTGCCTCAAAAAACTCTAAACGCTCCTCTTCAACTTTCTCAATAACAGGATCGATCTCATCCCAATCAAATCCTACTGTCGCAGCTTTTTTCTGTAATAGTTCTGCCTGTCTTAAAGGAGAGAGAGCTCTGGGGATTCCCGAGAGTAATGATGGATTGACCTCTACTCCCCTCTCTGCTCGCTCTTCTGCTTTGATACGAATCCAATCTGCCTTCTGTTCAGCGATTGAATGGTACTGCTTTCCGGCAAAAACATGGGGATGTCTACGTATTATCTTCTCATTGAGACGCGCCATCACATCACTAAAATCGAAAGCTTCTCGCTCCTTTGCAATCTCACAATGGAGAAGAATCTGTAGCAATAGATCTGCGAGCTCCTCTTCTAATGCAGCCTCTTTAATCTGCTTCTGATCATTTATATAAGGCCCTTGCGTTTTATCATTAATATTCTCTTGTCGATCTAGCTGATCCGCTTCGGTTAATTCAGCAATAGCATCAATCACTTCAGCGGCTTCTTCTTTTAAATAGGGAATCAGAGAAAGATGCGTCTGCGCACGATCCCAAGGGCAGCCATCCTCAGCCCGCAATCGAGCAATCGTCTCTAATAAGTGATCTAATCTCTCTCTATGAGCCATGATGCTTTCCTACTCCCTATTCTTATTGATTAGCTTAATGACACTAATTTACAACTAATGATTACAACTAATGATGGAACTTATGATACCCGTTATATTGTTATTTTTAAATAAAACTAAAGACCGAATAGCATCCTAATAATCTCATCAAAGTATCTTTCAAAGGGAGTGATGAGATAAGATGCCAAAATTTGACTTTTAGAAAGTAATTGACCTAAAAATAGATACCCACAGATACTGTGGATAACCTTGTGCACAACTCGATAATAAGGAGCATAAAGGGCATTAAAATGGCTCATCTATTAAAATGAACAATAATTAGGCGCCTCTCTAAAGCTAGTAATATCAATCGATTTCACAAATCATAAACTCACAAAAGTCAAATAGCGACAAAACCCTCTAATTATCGAGCTTTTGGAAAGATGTTAATAAGTCAAGCTAATTTTGGATCTTTTTTTCTGTTTTTTTCACAATGAGAGACGAGTTAAAAAGTAGTGCAATCTTTGAACAACTCCCTATTTTCTTCATCAAATTTTTCTCTCTTTTTAGGTAAAAAACTCAAATAAATGATCACTAATTTAATTCTTCGCGCCAAACGCCCCCTGTTGCTATAATCTCCCTCATTAATCAATGGAGTCTTATAAAAAAACTATTTTAATCGCTCCATTCAATTATTCCATTCAACTTTCATTTAAGAAGAGAGCATTAAATTAATTATGAGTTATACCATTATCATCCCCGCACGATTAAAGTCGACTCGCCTTCCTAACAAAATGTTACGCGACCTTGCCGACAAGCCTCTTATAGAGCGGACCTGGGAGGCAGCATTGAAGAGTGATGCGAAGCGCATTATCGTTGCGACGGATAGTGATGCAATCTATCGTCATTTAAAAGCTTTAGGCGCAGAAGTCATTATGACAAAAGACTCCCATGAATCTGGAACTGATCGTCTAAGCGAAGTCTCTCAAAAATTAGAGTTCCCCGATGATGAGATCATTGTTAATTGGCAAGGGGATGAGCCTTTTCTACCCACTAATTTAATCGATCTTGCAGCAACAACCCTCAAAGAAAACCCTTCTGTTGCAATGAGTACATTGGCAACCCCGATTCATCAATGGGAAGAAGTTCATAATCCCAATACTGTAAAAGTTGTTCTCAATGAAGCTGATGAAGCACTCTACTTCTCAAGAGCTGCGATTCCTTACCAGAGAGATGCAATGCCTGTAACAGGCGTAATTAAAGACTCCCCCTATCTGCGCCATATAGGTCTATATGCTTATCGTGCGAGTTTTCTCAATGACTATCCCCATTTAATCCCCTCACATCTTGAGTCTTTAGAAAAATTAGAGCAGCTCAGAGCCCTTGCGAACAATTATAAAATCGCTGTCGCAATCACTACAGAAGCACCTCCTGCCGGTATCGATACTGAAGCGGATCTAATCACAGCAGAATCTTGGATTCACTCTTTAAACACTCTCAAATAAAATAAGCACCTCGACTAAATCATAGGCTAAACTCACGGTCGGCTGAATACTTAAAAATTTAGGAGATTACCCATGTTTCTCAACAACCTCTCTTTTCAACGCTTCTCATCTGCTCTGTTTCGTAAAATTACACGTATCAAAACCCCATGGTTTAAAAACCTTTTCATCTCCCAATTTGCGAAAATCTACAAAATCGCTTGGCAAGATTATGAGCGACAATCCCCTGAGCAATTTATCAATTTTAATGACTTTTTTACTCGCGAACTTAAAGCCGGAGCTCGCCCTATTAGTGAGGCTGCAATTGTATCTCCGGCAGATGGAAAAATTGCTGCAAGTGGTGCGTTAGATAAGACTCAATTTATCCATGCCAAAGGTCACCACTTCACCTTAGAATCATTAATTGCTGATCCCCAATTAGCCGAAACTTTTAAAGATGGTTCTTTTGCAACTATCTATCTCTCACCAAGAGATTATCATCGCATCCATATGCCAGTGGATGGGAAGCTTCTCCGAACAATCCATATTCCCGGAAAACTCTATAGCGTCTCCTTAAAGACAGCGAAGAAAATCCCTGCTCTCTTTGCCGAGAATGAGCGTCACGTCTCACTCTTTGAGACCCCCTATGGCAAGATGATCGTTATCTTAGTCGGTGCCATTAATGTCTCTAGTATTGAAACTGTCTGGTCAGGAACCGTTACACCACCCTATGGCAAATTACTACAATATAGTGATTATCAAAAAGAGGGGATCTCCTTGAAAAAAGGGGAAGAGATGGGTCGCTTCAATATGGGATCAACAGCAATCGTTATTACAGAGAAAGGGAATTTAATGCTCGATCCTCTCATCAAAGAGTATCAGCCCATTAAACTTGGTGAACCGCTCTTTCATCTTCAAGAAGAGAGCTTCTAGCACTTCTCCGCTCTTTCCCCTTTCTTTTATAAATCTTAACGGGTATAATGCTTTGCTTGATTTTGAGTCTTTTAATGAGATGACGCTTTCTAAGCTTTTTAGTTACTGAAAAAGTAAAAAAAATAGTGTCAGTCACACTACAAGACTCTAGGTCTCCTTGTCTTTTAAGTTGTGTTTAGAAGACTTTAAATATTTTTTAAATCCATAAGGAGCATGAATAATGCGTCATTACGAAGTAGTATTTCTGGTTCATCCAGACCAAAGTGAACAAGTTCCTGCAATGATCGATCGCTACAAAGCAATCGTGACTGATAATGGTGGCGTAGTCCATCGTTTAGAAGATTGGGGCCGTCGCCAATTAGCATATCCTATTCAAAAAATTCATAAAGCACACTACGTTCTTATGAACATTGAATGTGATAAAGCCTCTTTAGAAGAGCTACAAAGCGCATTCCGTTTTAACGATGCGGTTATCCGTGATCTTATCATCAACAAAGAAGAAGCGGAAACTGAACCATCTGTTGTTGCAGCAAAACCTGAGCGTCATAATGACAATCGTGAAGTTGAAGCTGAAAGCAACGATGATGCTGACAACGCAGATAGCGAAGAAGCATAAGCATCGGATCTCTTTTAAAATATAGACAAAAGGTAATAAAATTATGTCACGTTATGTTCGTCGTAGAAAATATTGTCGTTTTACCGCTGAAGGCGTTAAAGAAATCGACTACAAAGATATTAATCTCTTAAAAAATTATGTTACAGAGACAGGTAAAATCGTACCTAGCCGTGTAACGGGTACAAGCGCACGCTATCAGCGTCAGCTCGCAACTGCAATTAAACGTGCTCGCTACATTGCATTGCTCCCATACACTGATCAACACTAATTTGTCCAAAGGGAGATAATCAATGAAAGTTATTCTTTTAGAAAAAATTGAAAATTTAGGTTCTCTTGGCGACATGGTCGATGTTAAGCCAGGATTTGCACGTAACTACCTTCTTCCACAAGGTCTTGCGACTGAAGCGACTGAAGCTAACGTTGCTCGCTTTGAAGAGCGTCGTGCAGAACTCGAGCAGAAACAAGCTGAAGTATTAGCAGAAGCTACTGCACGTGGTGAAAAACTTGCTGGTTTAGTGATGACTATCGCTGCAAACGCAGGTTCAGAAGGTCGTCTATTCGGTTCAGTAACAGCTCAAGATATCGCAACTCTTATTACAGATGCAGGTGTACCTGTTGAGCGTAAAGAAGTTCGTATCCATGATGGTGCAATCCGTTCACTCGGCGAGCACACGGTTACACTTCACCTTCACGCTGATGTGAATGTTGAAATCACTGTTAACGTAACAGCTGAATAATCGATTAGGTTTTAAGGCTACATATTAGTAGCTTTAAAATTTAGATCAAAACATCAATAATAAAATTCATCCTAAGACAATGAATCAAAAAGCCCACTCAATAGTGGGCTTTCTCTTATCTACCTTATCTATCCTATCTACCTCATCTGCTCCCCCTACTATTATCCTTAGTATAGAATGTAGAGCGTAGAGTATAGAGTGTAGAACTACATTATAAATCATGTTGGAAATGGAAATCATGAGTCGAAGACTACAGATCTCTAAATTCTGGATTCTGGATTCTAGATTTATAAATGGAGTAGAGAATCTCCTTGAGGGGTAACCTGATCTGCTTTGATCGGTTTTTCAATGCCTCCCCACTCAGTTCTCACCCAATTAAGAAGATCGGCAATCTCCTTCGCGGTTAATGCACCTTCAAACCCTGGCATAGCGTACATACGCTCCCCATTAGAGTAGGAGGTTGTGGGTATTCCATTGAGTACAACGGCTATTAGAGTTTGTGGATCCTCCATCATCACAATCGCATCTCCCTCTAACGCTGGCGCTACATGTGGAATTCCCTTGCCCTCTACTCCATGACAAGTAGCACAAGCTGCTAAATAATTCTCTCGACCCGCTACAAGATCTGCCTGTTTCATCGCTCCTATAACTTGATTAGTCATAATAGGAGAGCGCTTAGGCGAAAGAATCTTTCCCCCTTTATCGGTAAGAAGATAGGTTGCCATAGCAATCACATCTTGACGATTCATCTGACTTGTCGAGAAATGAGTCACTGTCTCCATTCCCGCAAAAGAATCTCCTTCCGGGGCAATTCCAGTCGCTAAATACTCGGTAAGATCTTCTAATGAGTAACCTCTTTTCGCCAATGTCTCAGCCGTAATATCAGGAATCGCTAACCCATCTTCAAATCCTCCAGTCAATGCGGCTTTAAAATCCACCCCCATCATAAAATTTCTAGGAGAGTGACAAGCGCCACAATGAGCTAATCCCTCAACAAGATAAGCACCTCGATTCCATGCTTCAGAACGATTAGGATCATGCGGTGCCAATCGATCTGGAAAGTTAAAGAGTGTCCAAAAGTTCAAAAAAGGACGTACGGGCCAAGCAAATACCCCACTATTTTGAGCATTAGGAATTGCTAAAGGAGGGATGCTCATCAAGTAAGCGTAAAGCGCATCAATATCCTCATCAGTCGTAATATGGGTAAAGACGTAAGGCATTGCCGGATAGAGATTTCCACGCTCTTTACCTACCCCATCTTTAAGCGCCCGATGAAAATCTTCTCGCGTATAGTTGCCAATTCCATATCTCTTATCAGGAGTAATATTAGTAGAGTAGATCGTTCCTAATGGCGCCATTGTAATCGGAACACCCCCTGCTCCCATCTCTCCTCCTTCCCGGGTATGACAACCAAAACAATCTCCAGCAAAAGCTAGCTCCCGCCCTTTAGGTATCAATGCTTCCATCTCCGCTTCACTCAAAGTACCTTTAGCAGTCACAGAATCTTGACGAAACACACCGATTAAGATTAATACCGCTACGATAATCAGCAATAATAGGAACCAGATGAACCAGCGCTTTAAGCTCCCTTTCTGCTTACTGCGACGATAATAATCGATATCTTCAACATAACGCATCTTCTACTCCTTAATCGATAACACAACCGGGAGTGGCTAAGGCGACATCCCGAATTGCTTCATAATAGCGGACATACCCTGTACAACGGCAGATATGATCATTGAGCGCTTCCTCAATGGCTTTTTCTAGATTCGCTCTCTTAATGGGTTGCCGATTTAAGCGATCTAAAAAGACCGTTGCACCCGCAACAAATCCTGGCGCACAATAACCACATTGGAAAGCAAAATTATCAATAAAAGCCTGTTGAATAGGCGTTAAGATCAATACTCCATCTTTTCTTGTCGCTTGCCCCTCAATCGTCACAATATTTTTGCCGGCAAAATAGTGCGCTCCAAAGATACATGTTCTCGTTTCACTCTTTGATCCATCAGGATGAATCTCCATGACAGTACAGGCATGGCAAATCCCCTGTCCACAGCCGAAATGAGTTCCTGTTAAATCGAGATACTCATGTAAAAAGTCGATCATTGTCATCGTCAATGGTACTTCAATCGGTCCAACCTTCTCCCCATTAATTGTGAGTGTAAGAGGTTTACGCTCAATTGCAGGATAACGTTGCTGAATCTTTTCACTATCAAAGTGCTCTTTCACTATATGGCTCTTCTCGTCATGATTTTGTTGATCATTTTTTTGTTGATCTAATCCTTGTTGATTCGATAAAGTCTCCACTTGATGCTCTTTCTCTATCTCTCTACTCATCTTTACTCCCTTTTTTGATACTCATAACGCTACTCTGAGAGTGCTTTCTGAATCTTATCGCTCGTTACCGGAAAATGGTAAAAACGTCTACCTGTTGCATGAGTTAATGCATTGCTAGTTGCCGGCAGAATAGGGATCATCCCAAGTTCAGCCATCCCTTTTGGAGGAGAAGTTTCCGACAAAGGGGGAAGAAATTGTGCTGTCTGATTCCATACTGCAACATCTTTTGCTCTTGGTAATCGATAACGATTAAAGTTCCAAGTACCATTTCCCGGGCCATCCTCATAGAGCGGAAGCTCCTCCATTAGCGCATGCCCTAACCCCATTGCCGTTCCGCCCTGAATTTGCCCTGAAACTAATTCAGGAACAATAAGTGTCCCGGGATTCATAATCATATGATGAGAGAGAATCTCTACTTCACCACTAAAGCTATCAACACTCAACTCCACAAGTGAAGAGGCTGGCGTCACTGTCGTTGGATCTGCTCCTGATCGATCTGTATCTGGAAAATAGGCAACCTTTCGTTTAATAAAATCATATCCCCCTGTCGTCATCCTCGCTTTTAAGCTTGCCGGTGCCCCTTTCCCATATTTTACGGCAAGCGCATCTAGGGGGAGATTGAGCATCCCTACTGTGGGAATATCAAACTCTGCACGCGCCCACTGCCAGCTAGAGTAAGCATGTACGGCAACACCGGTGACCAATCCCATTTCATGTGCTTTTTTCGCCACAACCTCAAAGGGAAGTGGTGTCATACCGCCACCACCGATACCGAGCTCTGTAATTCGAAGATCTGCCAGAGACATATTGAGGCTATTAAAAGATCCACCCCCAATCCCTTCACTCCAGATCGCTTTTGCCGCTGGCCAGAGTGAATGCTCTAAAAGAAACTTCCCAGCTTGTCGCGTTCCAAAGCCGATATAGTAAACACCACTTGAAGAGCTCATATCAGGAATCAATGCCGGCACCCAATAGGGATCATTCTTCGCTAGTTGATCCTGTTTTTTCTGATCTGCCCAACTAGTATAGAGCGGCAATTCATCAAATTGCGTCACACCAAATTCGACATAATCAGGAACTTTTCCTAACGCTTGCCAAATCATCACCTGCTGCGCTGTTGTTCCACCCGTTCCAATCTCTTGAACACAATGGCGCATTGAGAGTTTTCCCATCTCATCAAATTCTAGTGAGAGAATTGTAGGGACACCACTTGAGCCATAAACTTGCTGTACTTGGGCAAATCCTACACCATAGAGTCGACCAGGATTTTCTGCCTCATACTTCACTTTTGCTTCATGACGATGACGCCAAAGTGGATGCTTTTGTGCCATCTCTAACATCTCGATATTGCGGGGATCTCCGGCAAAAATGCCTCCTTGAGTATTGGTATACCCTTCCCGAACCGCATTCTTTTTACGTAACTCTATCGGGTCGATCCCCAATTCATGTGCTAACTCATCGACCAATAATTCTGTAATTGCCATCGATTGGAGAGAGCCAAAGCCACGCATTGAGCCGGCTTCAACTGCCGGTGTTGCCATCGCTAAAGCGGTCAAGTCAGACTTAGGAAAATAGTAGATCGACTGCGCGCCCCGCACTGCCACATGAGAAACTGCAACAGAAAGATTCTCTCTCCCTCCACCATTACATTGATAAGTTCCTTTTAAGATCTCAAATTGGCCACTTTGACGATCTGCTGTAATAGTAACCTCCATCTCCACCACATGTCGCTTCATGCCCATCTGAAATTGCTCATAGCGATTATTAGCCATTCGTACCGGCAATCCATCACTATAGAAACTAGCCGCCATCGCATAGATTGGAAAAACAGAGTAATCCTTAGAACCATAGCCTACCGTCGAACCCGTTAAAAGTAGGATATTTTCTACCCCTTTAAAACGACTCTCCTTGAGCAGATCTGCTGCCATATTCGCAACTCCTGCCGGCGATTGCGTCGCTGTTAAGATATGAAGCGTCTTATTCTCAGCATCATACCAAGCATTACAGTTATCGGGTTCCATCGCACTCGGATCGATCGACTGCGAAAACCCTTTTCGCGTTAGAACAATTTTATTAGGGTCCTCTTTTGCCCGCTCTACCTCAGCAGCTATTGCTTCAGCATGTTGCATCCCTATATGTTGAATCTCTGGCTTCTTATCGGCCTTCTCTAGAGCACGGATAAAACCACCTCCACGATCCTTGTGCTTAAGACTGGCGACTAAAGAGTCAGTAGAATACCCCTCGGGTGGCCAAATCACCTCATTACCATTAAAGACTCCTTTAATTGCCGAGTCTTGATAAGGGGAAAATTTTGAAGGGGCTATCGGAGTCTCTCCACCAATCCGTACATAGCGAGCAGCACCATAATTTTTGGGTGGTTTAATACCGGTCACTGCGCCATATTGAATAACGCTCTCATCAAATTGTAATAGACGTTGTGCGGCACTAAATCGGTCAAAATCCTTATAGATCAAAATCGCAACAGGATGACCATAGATAGGTGGCGTCTCCCCTTTAGGAAGAAGAATATTACTCCCATAAAAGCCAGCACCCATGCTGGTATCTTGAGGAATATTGAGTCCATCTCGTACTAGATCTTCCTGCATCACAAGGCGATCGGGCTGTAGCTCGCTCCCTAGAATCGAAAGATCAATCCCTTCAAAAGTTCGATCAGCCTTCGTACTTTTAAGCATAAAGGCGTAAGCTTGTTGATCTGGCCAACCCTCCAGATCTTTTGCACGATAATCTCGGGCAAAATTCTTCTCACCTGTTATTTTACGAATCGCATCCCAACGCATCTTTGCCCGACCATCACGCCCCATCCAATCTGTGGATGTCGGTCCTGAATTGATCTCTACAGCTTCCGCGATGGGAAGCTTTCCTACCATTATTGTAATACCTGCAATAACACCGAGTTTAATAAAACCTCGGCGGGAGATCTCCATACTCATGACTTACCCCTTATTTAATCTCTTTTATAATAATCTCTTTTATAATCGATCGCGATTGAATCAATCTCTATATACTCTCTCTATATTACCCTCTATTGCAACAGATCGAGCGGACTAAATCTAGTTGAATCTAGTTGAATCTAGCGGAGTCTAGCTGAAGTAAAATCTCGATCTGCTTAGATTAACAATGCCCCATTCAAATAGATGATTTAAATAACCAATCAAAAAAACCAGTATCGATTCAAAATAAGCAGATGAATCGATACTGGCGATATTAAAAACAAAAACAAAAATAAATTGTGCGTCAATTGTAAGTGAGTTAATGGTAGATCGATAATAGATTTACCATATTTCCAGATCTATCAACACAATAGATCACTCACGACGTCAACTATTTACCTTCTGGCTTTTTATACCAAATAACAGGCTCTGGACGCCCTGGATTTGGGAGCGCTTCTGCCTCTTCAAACGTTAAATTGAGATGATCTGCAACGATCTGTGTAGGTGTACTCGCCAACCAGGCATTAAGAGAAATATCGGAGTAACGAGAGATCGGATAAGCATCTGGACGTTTAAATACTTCGATAAAGCGAACAGGCTCATCACCAATATTTTGGATATAGTGTCCTGCTACAATAGGAACAACCCCGACATCACCTGCTTGATAGTTGAATGTTCTTGCCGTTCCTTGTGAGTTAAAGACGGTCATGCGCGCCTTACCCTCAATAAAGTAGAGCCACTCTTGCGCACGTGGATGCCAATGAATTTCACGCATACCACCAGGTTCGATCTCTACAAATGCTGCTGAAATCGTCTTCGCTTCAGGGAAGTTACGCTCATCTACAAAGTAGACTTTACCTGCTTCACACTCATGAGGCGTGATTGAATCACGATGGAATGTAAATGGTGAAGGAACATCACCATGTTCATTATGCTTACGCACAACATTGATCGGCCCTGGAACTTCGCCTTTAAAGATATACTTCTCAACTTGTGGTAATTTTTTCAGCGTATCCACATCCATCTTGAAGTTTGCTGCGATTACATCTTGTGGAATATGAGAAATTAGCTCTGTTAAGAGGAAGGTGTTATTTTCAGAGAAATCAGCTTCACTAAAGACTAAAAGGAATTCACACCCTTGATCTAATCCCTGAATAGAGTGGGGAATTCCAGCTTCAAAGTTCCAGATATCACCCTCTTTAACATCATCAATAAAGATACGACCATCTTCATCAATCGCTGTAACACGAGCATTACCATAGAGCATATAGCCCCACTCTGCTTCCTTATGCCAATGAAGCTCACGATAAGCACCTGGCTCAAGCGACATATTCACGCCAGCAATATCGAGCGATGCCGGTAGTTCACGATTAGTAATTTCACGCGTCCAACCGCCCTCTTCTAAACGCATATGCGCATCAGAGAAACTAAAACGTAAGTTTGGAATGGTGCCATGATCTGTTGGTGGTGGCACTAAAATATCTGGATTTTCACGATCGCGCATGATGTTACGTGGACCATGGTCGATCCAACCTTTACCATCTGATGGGCGAAACGGCTGCGGGGTATTCTTATCTATAGGCATAGAAAATCTCCATTGTCTATCTAAGTTAATATCATCAGCAATCAAGCATATCGATTGAATCACTGATTGGAAAAACGAACTACTCCTTACTACTCCAGAAATGATGCTTAAGAAGCAGGATCGATTGAATCATCTCCCTTCTCTTTTGCAAAAAGAAGGTAGATTAAGAGTAAAATTAATAAAATTGCCGGTAAAAGAAGGGCCGCCTCACCAAAGCGAATCGTCGCTAATGTGCCAGCATAACCTCCTAAACCAAACCCTAATAATACTGAGAAGAAGATCACAGCTTTTCGCCATGTACCTTTATCCCCTTGAATAGCTTGCATTAAATTACTAAATGCTAACTGTACAACTAAAGTGACAGCAACATTTCCGTAGAGCATTCCTTTCACCTTGTGAAAAGCATTCCCCTGAAGACCTGCAACAAATGAGATGATGATGCAGATTGTTGAGATAGAGAGAATATTATTAAAATAACCACTCGCAAGAATAATAAGTACTAGCGCTTCAATAGCGATGATCACGAAGGTCCAACTATGATTATTCTTATTTCGATAGATCTTCTCCACTATCGCGGTTAACATCGAGCCGACACCAAACGCTAAAACGGTAAACATAATCGCATAGAAATGGGGCCAGTTTTTAGTTGCGATCGTCTCACCTAAGAGAATAATATTTCCTGATTGTACTGTACTGAAGATCTTAGAGACATGGTAGGTGTAACCATTCATTAATCCTGCGATAATCGCCAGAACGAAAGCAATTTCTGGTCGTTCCATAATCGGAACGGCAGTTGAAGCAGGATCTAACATTGAAGAAGCCAATGTCTTCCGACTTTTTACCAACTGCTCCGGCTGTGATGAAGAACTTTTCATAATCGATCCCCCTTAAATAATGATCATCATTCTTAGATAAATCTTGACAATATCCCGGCGCTCTCTACTTAAAGTTATTAAAATCATCGAGATAACATATAAATAACATGTCTAGATAAAATCAAGACAATCAGATAGCGAGAACGACTCTCTTTAACATATCATTACTTACAAATATTTTAATATTCTATTTTTTATAAAGAAGCAAATATCGATTTAAATATTCAATTCAATATAGAAAACCAACTGCAAATATCACTCTACCTATTACGTATCAATCATCTACTATAGATTAAAGATAAATATTCATATTTATATTCACATTTCCATTTCCATTCATATTGAAAACAATTAAACCATTAAATAAAATTCGAAATGACTTAATGTAACTTCATATGTCTTAATATAAATTAAGAAAAATAAATATGTATCAATACAATCCTCAATACAACCCCAAAAAATTCAATTTATAATAATAAAACCTCTTTTTAATATCTATAGATCATAATAGAGATTAATCTTCGTAAATAAAGCCGATCCTGAATCTATTTAATGCATCAATATTACGCAAATCATTTATCAATAGAGCCTCTTTTTTTAATCTTGTACTAAAGGTGGAAACCAGATTGCAGCTTGTCCATGAATCAATCGCTCTTGACTAATCCATGAATCCGGAGCTGGTACAATCATTTCAGATTGAAGCACACTTTCTCCCTCTTTTGCTAATAATGCCGGTGTTAATACAATCGGCTCTGGCCCATAGATAGCGCTGGAGGTAAAACCACTCTCCTCTCTTCCACCACAAACGACCCAAACTTGATGCAATGTTGCCGCAGCATAGGGATAATAATTAGCTCTTCCTGTAGGGGGATTAACGGTCGAATAGAGCGCTGCATCGATCTCTACCTTTAAAGAAAGTGGTAATCGCGCCGGTGCGGCGATAATATCGGCCCGCTCAACTGTATAGAGCGCTCCCAATTCTGCTATCGCTAACTCATACTCCAGTGCCAGTCCAATTCGTCCGATCGAAGTCTCAACAACCGTAATATGATCTCCTGCAACTGCCCATCCCTTATCAGATGCATCAAGATGAGTTGCACGATAACGGCCTAAAATATTGCCTGCAGGTCCTGCTAAAACGACTGTATGGTAGAGTCGATCTTGCTCTATTTCAGGATAGGATCCCACAACATAACCGCCCCCTTTCGCTGCAATTTGCGATATTTTTGTCTCAAAAGAACCACCTTGCTCTTCAGCTGCTGCAAAAATCTCCGTCTCTGAATGGGGATCAGCAATCGTAGAGAATGCCGGTAAAACTAAAAGCTGATTCTTTTGAACGCTCACCTTATCAAGCAGAGAACTCTCTTTAGGCCATTGAGCTGCGCTCAACAATACCTGCCGGCGCTCTTGAGTTGCATTAGCATCATCAGGCGCACGATGAAGGGCTAAATGAGGCATATAAAGCTGAACTCTTCTTCTTGCCAAAATTGCATCACGATAAACATCTGCTTCTGCCGGCTTAATCGTAGCGCGATAAATTCCATTTAAGCCGGAAGCAAGTTCTTCAGGAGGAATCACGGGGGCTTGCAACACTTTTTCTCCTGTTGGTGCCCAAATACTCGATCCACCATTGTAATAGAGCTCGGCTCCCGTCAATGGATTAGTCTCAATTCCACTGCGAGTTGCACAGATCGACCAAACACCATTAAGCGCACTAATATGTTGTACATGTGCAATTGTAGAGTGATCTCCTACTCGCTCACTTGGCGCTGCATTTGGCATAATCCTATCCGATACCGAATGCCAACCAATGATCTGTGCTCCTTTCAATGCCAAAAGACGCGCATATTGCCAGTAGGTATCGTCATAACAGATCAGAAGTCCAATTTTACCGAGAGCTGTGTCAAAGACTGTCGTTTCACTATTTCCTGGAGCAAAAAGACGTTGATCTTGACTATTAAGCCCCCGTTTACGATAAGTGCCTATAATCCCTTCCGGACCTAATAAGACAGCACTATTATAGGCGAGCCCACTCTCTAGATCTCGCTCTGCGATACCTACGCTGATATAGAGGTTATATCTCTTGAGCAGAGGCAGAAGTGCCGCGGTTGTTTTACCGGGAATGGTATCTAAAAAAGGGGAGATCTCCTGATAACTACGAAAGAGATAACCGCAAGTTGCCGTTTCAGGAAAAACTGCATAATCGATCCCTTCCTGACCGATCTTTTCAACAGCATCAGCAAGACGCGTAATATTCCCCTCTAAATCACCCCAGGCCGGAATAAAATCAACTGCAGCAACCGTGATATTTTCTTTTTCACTGTTACCTATATGCTCGTTCTTTTTTATTATTTTCTGCATATCTCACCTTACAACTCCAAATAACAATTCGGCTCTTATTTTAAGATGTATCATTTTTTTAAGATCTAACTTGTCAATACAGCCTATCGATCTACCTTATCAAGGTAACTGTATAGACGTAAGCTATATCTATATAAGTTATATAGATATAAGTTACATAGATATAAGTTACATAGATATAAGTTACATAGATATAAGTTACATAGATATAAGTTACATAGATATAAGTTACATAGATATAAGTTACAAATTATTGTTAGAAGATGTTAGCAATTAATCGTAGCAAGTAAAAGATTTCTTTCATTTATTGACAAAAAACATGCTGAATATCACAAAATTGAAAAACTTGATAGAAGAGATCGCAAAAGCTATATTTTGATAAAAAAAGGAGCACTTATCAAAAGTACTCCTTCATTAGCGCTTATCGATCTTATCGACTCCATAGACCAATAAAGATCTTGTAATAAGATAAGAGATATTATTCCGCTAGATTACTCCTCTGCGGCAATATATCCCTTTCGTGGCAATTTCCACTGATTCTTCTCCGCAGCAATTAACGCGCTTCGTTGTAACAGTCGTGGTGCCGAGTTGTAGTAGCCTGCGGCATTAGGGCCAAAACTTATACTCATTCCAAAGATCAAATCACCGTAAGGGTTTATCCCACGATAGTTGGAATGAACACCTAAAACTGTTGCTGCCATATCTGGGTCTTTCTCAATCTCTGCTGTTGCAGTGATTTTAAGCTCTTCTAAGATCGCATCGATATCATCATGTCGATGATCTTGATCTAAAACAAAATGTGTACTTGCTGCATAGCCATCAGTGATATTTTTCGGTTTACGATTTACAAACTCCTCGGTTCCGTACTCAATCGCCGCTCCATAACTATTGAGATAGATCGTCTCTGGCGTCTGTCGCACAATCTCTGCATAAATTGAATCGATAATGACAATATCTCCCGCTTTTGTTGGGTAATACGCTTCATCATGAGGAACATCCCGAGAGATCATATTCTCAAGTAGATCGATTGTGAGCCGAATTCTTCCATTATCGAGAAGGGGATTATAGAGGAAGACAGAATAGAGGTTGATATGCTCAATCTCCCATGGAATCCCTTGATACATTACACGCTCTCCTTCACGTGCTAACCCCATATTGAGGAAGGTGCGAAGACGCTTAAAATAAGCTGGCACCGAATTACGGAAGCTGATCAGCATTGCTAAGATAATTAAGATCGCAAAGCCAAAGAGCACCATATTGCCTGATGAGTGCAAAATAACGAGCATCGCTGAAAAGGCGATAATAAATGAGAAGATCTCATAGAGCAGCAACATTAAACGCCAAGGAAGATTCGCTCGCTTTGTATGTCGGTTCTCTTGCACTTTACGCTCATGACGTTTAACAAGACGACGCAAAATCCAAGAAAAAATATAGAGTAGTCCAAAAAATGTCCCTAAACTATAGAGAAGAATCTTTCCTTCATTGGTAATAAAGTTCCAAGTTCCTTGAGTAATCCGTTCAGAAAGCGTTCCCTCCTTCTCAAGTTCTCGATATTGTAAGTTAATCAACTCTAATTGATTGGCATAATAAGCACGCTTAATCTCCCAACTATTTTTGATCTTATCGAGTTGCTTTAGTGAGGCAGGATTAAGTTCAGACTCATCAATCTCATTAAGATGGATCAATGCTTCATCAATCGCAATAAGGTTCTGCTCTAGCTCAGCACGCGTTGTACGGATAAAATCACGCTTGCGCTGTGATTCCGTTAAATTTTGAAGAGAACTGAAGACAGGCTGAACAATCTTAATCAACTCTTTTTGCCAATCATAATGGAGAATCTCCTCCTCTTCATTATCGGAGATATCAAAGAGCTCAACCTCCAATCCCCCAAGGGCGGTTCTTTCAAATATCCGCTCGAAATTACGCTTCTGTTGATCGAGCTGTGAGAGCGTCACCTCAAGACTCATTCGATGATCAGGATCGGTAGTCTCTTTCAATTCTGCAATAATCACTTCCCGTTTTGCGTTCACATCATCGAGATTACCCCGAATCTGATTCAGCGATGCAGTATTTTCCTGTACAACACTTCGTGGTTCGCTGCTTTGCGTATTGCTCTGGGCGAATATTAACTCACCCCCCATCAAAGAGAGTAGGAGTATCGCTATTAAGAGAATGCCCCCACTGGAGCGATGAAAAAAATTCTTCTGCATTCCTTTTTTAACCAAAATTCCTCTACTTTGCATAAAACCAATATGCGTTTACTAATATGCGTTTAAGATTTAATTTTCTAAAACTCTTATCACTATTATGAACGATATATGAACGATATATATTTTTCACTTCTAGCAAGACTGTCACAAATAATTTTCAATATCTGAAGCATCTATAAGATTTTCAGCAAACAATGAAAGACGATATAAATATAAATGCATAGAAATAAATAGAATGTAAATCGTTGAAAATAGATGCAAACAGATATTAAGATCAGCTCTATTCTACAGAAACCGCATATAATTGCTACTTGCTGACCAAATCAGGTTTTAAGCTAAGCAAAATAACAACAATCGCGATTTACATTAAAAAAACTGAACTACAAAAGACCTCAGTACCAATCTCTAATACTGAGGTCTTCATTTTTTAAGCTTTGAGTTTTTGAGTTATTTCTCTTTTTAAAGAAACTACTCAGAGATAATTATTCGATCAACTATCAAAGTTTATCAAGTAACTCTTAAAGCTTCTCTGCCATAATCTCGGCAACATCAGGTCCCCAAACGGGCACTTTTCCATCTGTTTCAAAGAAGAGGGTCTTATACTGCATCTTCAACATATAAGGGATACGACCCATCTTCAACACTTGCGTATCACCACCAAACCAGGAATTTGAACGGATATAGAATCCCTTACCGCTACCAATATCACCGATACAGAAGACCCAAGGCTTCAATGGCTCATTTGCTTTTTCTGGCGCCATCTTACCTAGATCCATAGCCACCTGACGGCCAATAATCTCACACTGCTGGTGACCGATCGCCCCTAATTTTGGCATCGTTACTGCAGCACAATCTCCGGCTGCAAAGATATTTTTATACTTAGGATTTCTCATCAAGAGATCGGTAATAATAAAACCTTGATTATCACTAATCTCTAAACCTTTTAAGAAATCATGCGCAACCCAATCAGGGAAGACAATCTTTAACTCTGCCGGTAATTCCATACCATTTGCAAAGATAATGGAATCTTTCGTGAGCTTCACAATATCTTTAGTATTGTTCACATACTTAAAGCCCATTTTGCCGGCAACTTCAAGCAACTGCGGAACAACTTTATCGCCCGCATCTTCTGCAATCATCTCAGCAGGTGTTGTGATAGTGATCTTGGAGGCATCTCCCATTTTATGGCGTTGAAGCCAGTCAGCTAAACCTAAACTGATCTCAACAGGCGGGCCTTCACACGCCGCCATCGCATCAGGAATCTGTCCGCCGGGATAAGGCTCTAAACCTTTTGCCCCATCACCCTGATGGAATCGAGCAGAACCTACAACAATAGGCCCTCCTTTATAGGTTCCATCATGTAATTTTTTACGTAATTTATTACCGTGATAGAAATCTGATACGGTATCTCCATATTCTGCAAAACCTTCAATTTTATCGAAGGCTAATTTAGCACCGAGAGCAATTACAAGATAATCATAGCTCATCTCATGCGCTTCTGCCCCTGGACGCTCATTAGGAATAATAGAGACTGTTTGTGCCTTTGGATCGATCTTTGTGACTTCTGCATGAATAAAGTCAATCTTATCTTTCTTCAATGTTTTGGGAATATCCATCTTTAATGAATACTCCGGATTACGGTTCTCTAAAACTTCTGCCGGAATATTGGGTACATAGAGCAAGTAGGACTTACGGTCAATAACGGTGATATCAACTTCATCCTTCGCATATTCACGAATCTTTTGGGCTGCGCCTAAACCGGCAAAATTCCCACCAAGAACTAGGACTCTCTTTTTACTCATATAACTATACCTCTCTATTAAATTAAAGATGGTTCTATCTTCTCTTTAGTAGATCTTCTATCTAAATATCGACTATTTAAATATCAAGAAGTTTGATCTAATTAATGATCTAATTAATGATCTAATTAATGATCTAATTAATGATCTAATTGACAACCTAATCGATGATCTCATCAAATAGAGAAAATAGAGATTACTAGAATCATTATATATTACATAAATACTATATGTTTATTTATTTTTTAAATTTGATAATTGATCTAATAAACTATCCAATAAACAACACAATAAACAAACTAATAAAAAACCAATAATTGAGCCTATAAAAAATGGATTAAAAAATAGATTCAAAACAGATCCATTCAAAACAGATCCAAAAATAGATCCAAAAATAGAGATGAAAATGATAATCAATTATTGAGAGTAATCCATTAAAAAATAGTTAGTCCTATACAGCCTCTTACAAGAGACTCTTACAAGAGACTCTTACAAGAGAATATAAAAAAGAGCTTACCCATCAGGATAAGCTCTTATCTCTTACTTCATCTATTATCTACATAAAGTAATCTACTCTACATTATAAGGCGGTACACTATTGATCTCTGACTCTTGATAACGAATCATCTCTGGCGTTGTAACCTGATCACGAATGATTCTCACATCATGCGCTTCGATCCGTTTTGCACTGTTGCCCCAACTATTACGGACAAAGTTCACAAGATCGGCTACTTCACGATTATCAAGGCGCCATGCATAACCTAACATTGCATACTCTGTCGGCGCGTCAATCGTTCCCGGCATATGGCTTCCTTTCAAAATCAATGTAATTAAGGAGTCTGCATTCTCATTTAAGATCGCTGAATTACCGGCAAGTGCAGGGAATGTCTCGGCATAGCCTTTACCATCAGAACGGTGACAAGCAGCACAATTATTGAGATAAGTTAACGCGCCCGGCTCATCAACACGACCATTGGAGAGCGCATCAAATGTAGCAGGATTGTAATGATACTTCTGACCATTAGGATTCACAGGAGAGAGGGATTTAATGTAACTTGCAATCGCTTCAATATCGGCATCTGTTAAATGTTGCAAGCTATCGTTAACAACAGCAACCATCGAGCCAAATACGGCAGAGGTACTATTGCGTCCACTCTTTAACAACATTACAAGCTCATCGTGACTCATTCGCCCTAATCCATCCATATCATCACCACGGAGATTAACAGCATTCCATCCCTCTAAAGTTTTACCACCAGAGAGATAGAGACGATCAGGATCATTCTTATAGGCCACTTCCGCCATCGCTTCATCCCGTGGTGTATGGCAAGTTCCACAATGTGCCAACCCTTCAACTAAATAAGCACCCCGCTCTATCGGATCATTACTTGTAAAAGCAGTTAATTTTGTCACTTCCGGCGCAAAAGCTAAACGCCAAGCATTAACCGGCCAATTCATATTAAAAGGCCAACTGCCCGATACAACCGGCATCTTATTATTGACCGGTTTTACCGCATACATAAAGTAGTTATAGAGCGCTTCCACATCTTCACTAGCCACAGAAGCAAATGAAGGATATGGCATCGCCGGATAGAGTGCATCACCCGATTTTTTCAATCCATACCGCACCGCATTATCAAAATCTGTTAAGGTGTAATTTCCTATCCCTGTCTCCTTATCAGGCGTGATATTACTTGGATAGATCAAACCGACAGGCGTCCCGGAATCGAGCCCTATACCGCCGGCAAAATCTCCTTTATCACTAGTGTGACAAGCGGCACAATCCCCTGCTTTTGCAAGATACTCACCGCGAGTAATCAGCTCTTCTTTACTCAACTTTGCAGTAGGCTGAATTTCTGAACTCGCCCCTTTATAGAAACTAAAAAAGCCAATTACAACAATGGCTAAAATAATAACTAAAATTATAATATTTCTGATAATTTTCATCGCTATCTCCTTCTAGTTATTAAGCCATCGGCCCGGGGTTTTTAAGATATTTGGTCACAATATTGTGCACCGAATGGTAAGCTAACGCACCCACAAGCGCTGTTGGGTTATAACCAACGTTCTGTGGGAAAGCACTTGCGCCAGAAACAAAGAGATTAGGCACATCCCAATGTTGCAGATACTTATTCACCACACTCATTTTCGGATCATCACCCATAATTGCACCACCGGTATTGTGGGTACTTTGATAGATTCGAGTATCGTAAGGTGCATCTAATGCATAAGGTTTATACTCTACCTTACCGCCGGCAGCCTCCCCTACTTTTGCCATCTTCTCCATCAAGTAATTGACCATCTTATTCTCATTTTCATGCCAATTGAAGGTGAGTCGAAGAAGCGGTAGTCCATGATTATCAGTATAAGTAGGATCAAGGTCGAGATAGGCATCACGATAAGACATCACGGAGCCAGAGATACCGATCGAGAAGATTCGCTGATATCCCTCCTGTGTCGCTTTTTTCCAACCACTTCCCCACTTTGGCGAACCTGCTTCTGTCGGGCTCTGTAAGATAGGGCGCCCACCATGGATAGAGGTACGAATACTAGCCCCTCCTAAGAAACCTAATCCTGTATGATCAAAAGTTACCTCATTGAAGTCATCCATCGTCACACCGCCAGCACCAGTACCGATAAAGGTGTTGAGTTTTGTCCCTTCAGGCATTACAACTTTCACACTCACATCTCGCTGATAGGCATAACTTCGCCCTAAAGTACCCGTCTCGGTCTTAGGATCATAAACCTGACCAATCTTCGATAGAAGCAGTAAGCGAACGTTATGAATCGCAAAAGCATTGAGAATGACCATCTCAGCCGGCTGGAATACCTCATTTCCCTGCGCATCAATATAGGTGACACCAGTCGCCTTTTTCCCACTACTATCAGTATTGACCTTAATTACATTGGCATTGGTTCTTAATTCAAAATTAGGGCGTTTCAGTAATACTGGAAGAATCGTTGTTTGTGGTGATGCCTTCGAATAGTTATAACAAGCAAAACGCTCACAGAAGCCGCAGTAGTTACAGGGGCCTAAACGGACGCCATACTGATTGGTATAAGGAGCAGAAGCATTCGCTGCAGGTGCAGGATAAGGGTTATATCCCATCGCTTCACACCCTTTCTTAAAGAGTTCAGAAGCATAAGAATTGATTAGAGGTTTATTAGGAAATGCCGTTGAACGCCAGCCTTCAAATGGATTTCCGCCCGGCTGTTGTACCCCTTTAATATTACCGGCCTGCCCCGAAACACCACACACCTCTTCAAACTTTGCAAAAAAGGGCTCTAACTCCTCATAGGTAACAGGATAATCTTGCAGATACATATCTTTAGGAATCGCATCTTCGCCATACTTCTCTTCATAATAACTTCTAAGACGAAGTTGATTTGGAAGATAACGATAAAACATACCATTCCAATGCAATCCGGCACCACCGACATTATTTCCAAGTAAAAAGGAGCCATACTCGCGATAAGGAACTGCGGTATCCCCCTCTTTATGTCGAATGGTTAAGGTATCTTTTGCAAGAGGCTGAAACATTCTTCCTCTGACGGCATAATTGAGCTCATCGATCACTTGCGGATACTTCGCATCGGTTGCTGTCGTCTGCATATGTCCACGCTCTAGCGCCACAACGCTCTGCCCGGCAGCGGTAAGCTCTACGCCATAGATTGCACCCGTCCAACCAAATCCTACTAAAACTACATCTACTTTTTCTTTCTCTATTGCCATAATATGCCCTTATTCTGCTCTATTTCTTAGGAAGGATGGAGACAGGTGGTAATGGATACTCCACGTTATATCGATCTGCCCAATCGAGATAATCTCCTCTTGCGCCGGGGAATCCGACCATCTGCCAACCGACCATATCGCGATTCCCGCCATACATTGGATCGGAGAAGAAGCCCTCCTTACAATTTCCCCACAATTGAGAAAAGAAGACCGATGCAAAGACTGCATCATCAGGAAACTCAATCTTTCCATCACTTAAGAGTGTCATCGCTTCTGTCTGCTCTTGATGATTAAGATCGACAAATTGACGCTTATACCGATCGATACACCATTGATTAAATGCTGCTATTCCTGATTTATAGATATCTCTCGGGGTCATATTGAGTTGATAGCCCAATGTGGGGGTCTGCTTCATAATCTCAGGATGAAAAGGGCCTTTCATATACCAAAGTTGCCCATGACCATAAGGAGTATCCATCTGTCGATCAATAAACTCCGGCACCCCTGTTGCAATAGCCCCTGGACCTAACTCATCTTCTGGAATTAAGAGATCTACAGCGCTCTGAATAAAGTCATACTCTTCATCGCTAAAGAATGTCGGCATATATTTTGTCGGATTTTCTGGAAGATCCGCCATTGAATCGACAGAACCAGGGGCTTCAGGAATAGCACTTGCAACCTTCCCTGCGCCCACTGCCGTAATCGCCGCTACAGGGATCGCTTTTAGGGTCGTCCCCAAAAATCCCCGTCTAAATTGATTCACCTTTTTATCATCTTGAGCCATACAGTACTCCTCTTATTTAGGACTCACTCTGAGTCTATTAACCCATCTTGCCAACGAATCTCTGTCAATTTGACTGAATCTGACGAAACGAAAATGGATCACTTAATTAAACTTAAATTCCACTTAAAAAATATTTAAAGAACATTTAAAAAATGTCCAAAGACCGCTAAAAATCATAAATCTATTATTTAATTTATACTCAATTTTTATTTAAATTTATGATTAACTTACTAACAGGTTATCACTAATATCAATTTAAATAAATTGACTGTTGTATCTAAATATTTAATTTCTTTACTAAATATTGATCTAGTGTAGATCCAATATAGAAGGTATTGTATGGTTAATTGATCTGGGTCAGATTGCTAAGTCAATATTAAATAGTGATTTTAAGTGTAAATTTATAAAAATATAAAGTAAAACCTCTAGTACGGTATTGATCACAAAAATTATCACATAAGATCTTTTACAATTAAGTCTCTGTGGGAGAAAATAAAAAAACATACAGAACTACAAAAAGTAATTACTGTATGCTCTTCTATCTTTATAAGCTTTTATCTTTATAAATGTTATTAACGACGTAATTGAGACACTTCTTTTTCTGTTACATTACCAGGTAATCCACCCCATTGAATCCGCAGGAAATTAATTAGGGTCGCAATTTCACTATCTGACATCTCAGAAGCAAATTCTGGCATTGCTTGAAATCGTTCATCATTAGGGAATGACTGCCAGGGTAAACCATCTAATATAGTCACAATTAAATTATGACTATCTGGGTTCATCACGGTACTATTTCCAACTAACGCAACAGACACATTAGGCTTTCCTTTTCCATCAATATTATGACATCCTGCACATAAATTGAGATAGGTGTCATAACCTGGGACATCCATCGGAATATCACCCTCAACAATCAACTTCGCTTTAGGAGGCTCATCCCCCAATAAGAAAGTCGTAATAGCTTCAATATCTTGGGGATCTAAATGGCTCGTACTATTATGAACCACTAAATACATATCACTAAATGCTGAGCCCTGAGGTGCAATCCCTTCGGAAAAATAACGTTGCAATCCCTCTTTATCCCATCCTCTTGCAGCTAAACCTTTTGCTGTAATATCGGGTGCTAAAAATCGACCGACAATATTTCCTTGAAACATCTTATCCCGATCGATATTACCAAATTCCCCCATCGGGGTATGACACATCGCACAGTGACCTAGAGTATTTACCAAATACTCACCTCTCTGCCAAAGAGATGAGTTCCCTTGTGATACTGTAGGTAATGGTGTTTTATCATAAAAAAGTAAATTCCACCCTATCAATAAGGCCCTCTGATTAAAAGGAAATGAAAGCTTATTATGAGGGGGCGCAATATTAACTTCAGGAAGTGACATAAAGTAGGCATAAAGAGCATCAGAATCTTCCTGCGTCACATTAGCATAATAAGGGTAAGGCATTGCAGGATAGAGGTTACGGTGAATAGGCGAGACTCCCTCTGTGATAGAACGATAAAAATCATCCTTACTCCAACGACCTATTCCAAAATTTTCCGATGGTGTAATATTACTACTATAAATTACTCCAAATGCAGTATCGAGCCGATAACCACCAGCAAATGGAGCACCATTTTCAGATGTGTGACAAGAAGCACAATCACCTGCAGCAGCTAAATACCGACCGCGTTCTATCTGTTCTACACTACTCTGCAAAATACGCTTTGGTCCCGTGGGCTTTAGTCTTTCAAAAAAATAGAGTCCAATAACGATCAATAGAACAACAACAACTAAAATGAAAAGATATAAAACCCACCTATATAATCGACCTCTAGGGCTCTGTTCTCTCTTCTCTTTACAACTATCTTTCATAATATAGCCCCTATTCACTCTTAATTAAGCCTGACGTATTAATCACAAGATCACGCACAGCCTCATAGTAACGCACATATCCTGTACAACGACAGATATGAGGGTTGAGTGCCTCTAAAATCGCTTGCTCTAATTGAGCTTCAGCAATAGGCTCTTTTGCCAGTTTCTCCATAAAAACAGTGGTAGCATTGACAAAGCCAGGTGTACAATAACCGCATTGAAAACTAAAGTGGTCCATAAAAGCTTGTTGAATTGGCGATGGAATCTCTTTACCTCGCTCCTCTTTAGCAATCCCTTCAATAGTTCTTACTGATTTACCATTAAAAAAGTGAGCTCCAGTAATGCAGGTTCTCATCTCTTCACTAGTTCCATCTGGATGATCCACAATAATAACGCATGCATGACATATACCTTGATTACACCCCATTCTTGTACCGGTAAGATTTAAATACTCATGTAAAAAATCGAGCATACTAATCCCTTCCGGTAAATCTACTGGGCCAACCATCTTGCCATTAATTTTTAATGAGAGCGGCTTATTAATTATTTTCATTGAGAACCTCCAAAACTTCATTGGGGCGAATAGGATGATGATAAAAGTAGTGCCCTGTGGCATCCGCTATAGCGTTTGTAATAGATGCAACGATTGTTGTCATTGCTAATTCTGCCATTCCTTTAGGTGGATCAGTATCGGATAAAGGTGGCAACACTTCCTGGGTCTGCTTCCAAACAGCGACCTCGCTAGCTAATGGTAAATGATAGCGATTAAAGTTCCATGTTCCATTCCCCGGCCCATCTTCATAAGGAGGTAGATATTCATATAAGGCATGCCCTATCCCCATCGCTGCACCTCCTTGTAATTGACCTGAGACTAGCTCTGGAACAATCATATTGCCGCATTCAAGAACAGAATGATGGTCTAAGACTTCTACCTCACCTGTTGCCTTATCAATAGATACTTCCGCTGCTACTGCCAATGCACTGTAATCTGTAACCCCAGCATTATCACGCTGTACCGCAGGATAAAAAACTTGTACTCTTTCATTAAAAATATAATTGTTATCGGCCCATCTCAATGAAATACCATCTAATGCAAAACGCGCAACTGTATCCTTTATTTTAAAATCAGCACTTGCCCAAGCCCAACGGTTATAACCATGCCCAGCAACACCCGTTAATCCCTTCATCTCATAAATACGTTTAGCAATTCGCTCTAGCGGAAGAGGCTCTAATCCATCTGCAGTCAGGCCAGCAAGTGTCCATCGCGCATCTTCTTTACGAACAGTCAATGATCGATATTGCCCTCCATCAATCCCTTCAGACCAGATAGATACTGCTGCCGGCCATATCCCAAAATCAAAAAGGACTCGACCAACGCCTGACGTCACATGTGAATAGTAATAGGCAGAATTACTCGCACCTGTAGATGAGTGGTGCGGAGTCCATCGTGGATTTTTAGAGAGTTTATCCTGCTTCTCCTGAGTTAAACCATCTTTTCCTTTTGTTGTCATCTCAATATCTGGCCAGTCCAACATACCAAAATAGGAGTGATGTGCCGGAACGCCAAACCATTTTGCACAGAGAACGGTTTGTGATGTAGCCATACCTGTTCCAACTTCTAGCCCACTATGCCATAGTGAGATTTCCCCCTCTGGAGAAATTTCAATTTTTGCATATGCCCCCTCATCTCCAGATCCAAAGTCTAGCTGAATACATCCAATTCCCGTACCTAATATCTTTCCAGGATTTTCTTTTTCAAAGCGAAACTTTCTCTCTTTTCGATCTTTCCATAGGGTATGTTTGGAACACTCTTCTAATACTTCACCTCCTCGCATCATCCCTGCTGGTATGGCTCCTTGAGTATTCTTCATACCAGATTTCATCAGATTATTGAGTCTAAATGCTACAGGATCTTCCCCTAAAATATATGCAGCCTCATCAATCAAAGTATCAAAGGCAGGAGCTGTCTGAAATGCGCCGTAACCACGGTTAGATCCCGCAATAACAGAGCGAGTCGCATCCCCAACACCAACAACATCACTTTTAGGAATATAATAAATTCCTTGAAATCCTGTACAACCTACTGCTGTCACACCCGGAGTATAGTTACATCGCCCCCCACCATTTAGAGCATAATGCGCAATAAAAGAATCTATTTTTTTCGTCTTTTTATTAATAGCTAACTGACACTTCATGTCAAAAGGATGTCGCTTAATACCACTTTGAAATTGCTCATAACGATCATTAGCTAAGCGAACAGGCAGCCCATCACTATAAAATCCCGCAACAATACCAAGCATAGGTAACATTGCCCTTGCCTTAGATCCATATCCAACTGTGGTGCATGGATGAAAAAAGAGCTTCTTAAATTTAAAGTTAGAGTGACTCGCAATATAAACTATAGACTCGGCCACTTGAGGTGGTGTCTGAATTCCCATTACAACGTGTAATGACTCTGTATTCGCTTCATACCAAACATTTGAGTTATCCGGTTCCATCGCACATAAATCGATAGATTGAGAATGAAGTTGACGGTCAAGAATCAAAATATCATCTGGCGGATTTTGAAAAGTAGTTGCTATTTCATCTGCATAATAGATCCCTCTTTGATCTAAATTCCCCCCCTTCTTACCGGTTGGATAATATGGAACATATTTTTTATAACCTAAAGGCTCTACCGTTGTATATTCCATAGCTGAGTAGATATCAGGACTCCATGGGTTCTCAGCCCCTATACGCACACTTCTAAAGGTAGACCAGGGATCTCGCTCTAAAAAGCCTGTGTATTTACCATAAAGAATAATATCATCTCTAAATTGTAAAGTATCTTTTGCAAAACGATATCGAGCAAAGTCATGGTAAATTAATATGGCAACTTCTTGTCCAAGATAAGCAGGTGTTTTACCTATTGGCAAAAGGAAGTCTTCACCATAAAAAGGGGGTAATGTAATATTATCATGCTTAAGATCTGTTGCTGTAACAACTTTATCGGGCATTAAATCACTTTTTTCTAAAATAGAAAGATCAAATCCCTCATATATTTTATCCGCTTCAGTCACTCTCAGGATCATTGCATAAGACTGATTTTGTGGCCAATGAGGCATATCCTTAGCTCGAAAATCAAACGCAAACACCTTATCTCCTAATACCTTAGCGCGAGCATCTATTCTATTTTTTATAGTTTGTGTTTTTGCATCCCAATTAGGAGGTTGTAGAATATTATTTTGAAATAATGCGGCAAATGCTTTGCTAAACGGCGCGGCAATGTATACCGTCACTCCACCGATCACCATAGTTTTTAAAAAATCTCGTCGAGAAAATCTGCTCTGTCCCACTTTATTCTCCCTTATCGCTATAGATTGTAAGGTAACTCAATTATTAAGCAGATAATCCCGGACAAAAAAACAATTAGCCACTTGGCTTATTCGCTCAATATATAATCAAATATAGATTTATTTACATATATAAGCAATTAAAATATATATTTTGTTGTTTTTATTATTATCTGTTTTTGACTTTTTCATATGAAAAGTGGGAAAATATGAATATGAATTCCATCAAACTAAAAGCTAATATAATATAAATCATTATTTTTTAACTAATACGCAAGACCTTATTACCTTTAATTCCCCAAAACTTTGAAGCAATTAAATTAGTTAAGTAGTTCTACAGTTCTTTTTTAAGATCTAGCCCACAAATAAGAATTTATCCAAAGAGAAATCGTTCTAAATCAACCTCATCTTTTAAGATCTTTGATACTTCAACATCATAAGCATGCGCAAGAAGAATGCTCGACTCTACTAATGTCTCATTCAATGTGAGATCGAAAGCAACTTTACGAAGATCTCCTAAGGCATCAAAAGCTTGATTTAGAGATACGATCTTCTCTCTCTGCTCAATATCTAGCTGCTGTAAAAATTGTTGCATTGCGATCTCCATCTCTGCAGCTAGAGCTTGATCGCTACCAAGAAGTGTTGAGATAACAAATTTCCCCGCTAAAGAACCAATAATAGGACCTAAAAGAGGGATAGGAATTAAGATCTGCCCTGCCAATGTTGCTAGTGCTACACCCGCACTATCAGCCCCCAGATAGAGGGCATTCATCTGAAATTCACTCAATGAAATATTCCCGCGATGAAGATCATGCACTAAAGAAGCAATCCCTTTCGAAAGGGTGACAAAAGCTCCGGCAAATGGAGCAGCTAAGTTTGCATTATTTGTTAAAAAATAGACCGCAGAACCTGTAACAGCTCCCCCTAATCCTCCTTTCAACGAAGAGAACCCTACCTTTTTCCAATCTTCTAATGACATCTCACCTTTAAAAGGATTCTTGCCATCACGATACATTCCATAAAGAGCCATACCAAATGAGAGCGTTCCTCCGACTGCTGCTGCAATTGCTGTCGCTTTAAGCCCTTCACTCCAACTTGCTTGATGCTCCTTTTCAATCTCCAGTTGCCGTCTCCTATTCTCTGCTTCTAGTTCCGATTCATGACGATCTAAAGTTTCACTAATTCGTCCTCTTTGAACCTCGGCATATTCAGAGATACCAGGGCGTACAACCTCTGAAAATGAAGTTCCCGACTCCGCTTCTATACGAGCAATCTTCTCCTCAATTGCGCGGATGGTTCTATCACTTAAACCTTCAACTGCTTCACCTTCATAGATACGTCGAATCAATTCAAATTGATCCTTGGGAATATGGTAATAACTACCATCTCGACCAAAATGACTATATCTCTCCATATGTTTAAGCACATGCTCGAGATTATTATTCAATCCATTAACAAATTTTGATTGAACAGCAACACCATCGATAAGATAATCTTCTGGCGCTGTCCGACCAACACCTTCAAAGGTTGCAGTTGGGTTCTGCTGATTGAGATACTGCTTAGCATTATGAATCGCAACTTCAACTTGTTCAGCAATTTCTCCATGCTTTGTAAAATCACTTCCTAAAATATTCTCCGGGGTAGAGATAAAGCTACGTACAATCTCAACCTGCCCTAATGCCTTTAAAAATGCCTCATCTTGCAGATTTTGTGAAAAAAATAACGAACGAAAACGCTCCTCATTAATATTATTAACGATAGCGCTATAGAGCTGGTCTTCAACAGAACGACTCTTCAAAATAATTTCCTTTTCAATTTAAAGCGGTGACAAACTATCTACTCTTACCCTTACTACTAATAGAGAAGCTCTAAAAATATAAGCTGAGCAATAACATTTAAAATATCAGTTAAAATGCTATTGAAGCTTTAATTAAAACTCCGCTTTCATTTTGATCAATTGGGCAAGACTCTCTACATGATTTTTAATCGCTATCAACATATTTTTCTGAGATTGATTGAACAGAGTGTAATCAAACGTTGTTAATGATTGATCGAGATAACTCATCATCTGTGTTATACCGGCAAGATGCTCCCGAGTCTCACTAATAAGGCGGTCTACAGCTCTATCCGCTACCTCTAAATGGGATCGATAGGTCTCAACCTCTCGCCTCGCTTCATCTGCTTCTTTAGCAATTTTTGCATTTCGACGACGCGCAAAAAGCCCACTACCAACAAGCGCACTCCCGCCAATAACCCAACCGACTGGACCCGCTAATGCTAAAAAAGCACTCCCTGCAGCCATTCCTCCTCCACCGGCAGCAACGGCACCACCACCAAGCCATGCTAATGCGGCATTCGTTGCAGCTGCTCCACCTAATGCCGAGATTGCTGTCCCTGTCGAAGCTGTTCCAAATGTTGTTGCGATCGCCATTGCTGCAGTAGGACCAAAAGCAGCAATCCCTGCACCCGCGGCAATACCAGCCCCGGCACTACTACCTGCCTTAAAACCAACCTCTTCCGATTTTTTTCTAATCTCTTCTGAAAGGTCGTCAAATTCTTGATGCTCAATATGATAAGCTTCAAATGTACGATCAAACTCAATCGGCTTATTAGCAATAATGGAAAAGAGCGCTTCAGCACGCGCAATAATCTGCTTCGATTTTTCAGAACGTAATGTAAAAAGAATCTCGCTCTTCTCACTGACAACTTCTAAAAGCGCTGCATATTGATCTTTCGCCCGCTCAAACTTTGCAATTGCTTCTTTCTTTAATTTTCCATTTAACATTAGAATTTCCTTCTCTCTATACTAATAGAGAACCATATTTCTATTAACAATAGCTTTCTGTTCATAACTCGCCTAACCCATTCGCAAGAAAATAATTGCTGAAATAATAATCATTAAATGACAGCTTAAAAAAGCAAATCAAGATACAAAACCAATAACATTAAACGAATTGATATTTTATTGTAAACCGATATTAATTCCTCGTAAATATTTATATATAGATAACATTATAAAATAATATTTAAATAGCTTTTTTCTACTTTTCATGGGAAATTACTAAAAACCTTGCCTCAATTATTTCAGATTAGCTTCGTCAAAAATATCTTTAAATCTTCGTAGTTACTCTCGATTACTTTCTCTGTAAACTCTTTTCCCTCCACCACTCATCTCTAATTCCTGCTTTCAAGAAGTCTAAAATCGGGTAGACTACTCTTTTGATAAGAAGATTAATAAGGTCAGCAATGATCGTTAGAAGTGCAATGAGAGCAAATAAGAAGGGGGAAAATATGAAAATATCGACAAGACTATCATTACTAATAGCAACAGTAATGTTTCTAACAGCTTGTACAATTCGTGCAGATATTCCAAATCGAATGGTGATCGATTCTGATGGGATTGTGATTGATTCTAAAAATAAGAAGAAAAAAGATAAAGAGGGCTACTTCTGCCCACCTGGACAAGCGAAAAAAGGGAACTGTTAATTAAAGCTTAAGGTCAAAGCTCTATCTGATCATGAGTAAAGTCAGATTGTCTAATTTGCTTTCTTGCTCGTAAAAAATAGGTGTGATATACCTTTACACCTTTATTAAAATTTACAAGATGTTATCTGTTTTTAATTGTAGTAGCGATACCCTCGCACGCTTTTGGATATGACGATGCTTTTACCGAAGCATCTGATCGATCCTAAAATAGATAGCCGGAGAAAACTATATGACCGTCAAAGTAAAGAAGAACCGGTTACTCAATACGCTTGAGTGGCTTGGCAATGCATTACCACATCCTGTGGTTCTATTTATAATCTTAATATCCCTGATACTAATTGCTTCTGCTGTGGGATCTCATTTTGGACTAAGCGTCACCGATCCTCGCCCTGAAGGTGCGCCGGGAAGAGTGCCTGGAGGAGTGATAGAAGTTGTGAATCTTCTCAATCCCGATGGAATTCGTAAGATTCTCTCTAGTATTGTCACGAACTTTACAAGCTTTACCCCATTGGGAACCGTACTTGTTGCGATGTTAGGGGTTGGAATTGCCGATAGTGCCGGGCTCTTCTCTGCAGGAATGCGTTTAGTTGTCCTAAAAGCACCGATCCGTTTTACCACGCCTGCGATCGTTTTTGCCGGCGTGATGTCTAATACTGCCGGGGAATTAGGTTACGTCGTTCTCATCCCTCTTTCTGCGGTGATCTTCCACTCAATAGGACGTAACCCCCTTGCCGGTCTTGCAGCTGCCTTTGCCGGCGTTTCTGGAGGCTATTCAGCGAACCTTCTCTTAGGAACGGTTGATCCCCTCTTATCAGGAATTACGCAAGAAGCTGCGCGTATTATCGATCCTGACTATATCGTTGGTGCTGAAGCTAACTGGTATTTCATGGCTTTTAGTACCTTTATTGTCACCTTCCTCGGCTGGTTTGTGACTGATAAAATTGTCGAGCCACAATTAGGTCCTTACGATTCTTCGGAGATGAGCGAAGATGAGGATAACATTGCCATGTCTGCAGAAGTCACCCCTATCGAGAAGAAAGGACTCATCTGGGCAGGTATCAGCTTTGTCATCTTAGCCGTAATCGTTGCATTAATGGTCGTGCCGGAAAATGGCATTTTACGTAATCAAACAACAGGAGAGATTGCAAACTCCCCCTTCTTCCGCTCCATTGTTATCTTTATCTTTATCTTCTTTGCGGTGCCAGGTATTGTTTATGGCGCAATTGTGAAGAAGTTTAAGAACGATCGAGATATTATCAATGCAATGGCAGGCGCTATGAGTTCAATGGGACTCTATCTAGTGATTGTCTTCTTTGCCGCGCAATTTATTGCCTTCTTTAACTGGACAAATATTGGACAAATCCTGGTTGTTCACGGCGCGAATTTTATTACCAACATTGAAATTAATAGTATTGTACTCTTTATCGGATTTATTATTATCTGTGCTTTTGTCAATATTATGATGAGCTCCGCTTCGGCACAATGGGCAGTAACGGCACCGATCTTTGTTCCGATGTTGATGCTTGCAGGTTATGCACCAGAAACAATTCAAGCGGCCTATCGTATTGGTGATTCTGTCACCAATATTATTACTCCGATGATGAGCTACTTTGCGCTTATTGTTGCGATCGCTCTTAAATATCGCCGTAATGCCGGTATTGGGACAATTCTTTCGATGATGGTGCCCTACTCTGTCGTCTTCTTCGTAGTCTGGGTCGCTATCTTCTGTATCTGGGTCTTTGTGTTAGGAATCCCAGTCGGCCCTGGTTCTGCAATCTACTTCAACCCATAGAAAAGAGATTGACAGCTCGATCTGTAACAAAAGATCTATAACAAGGGATCTATGACAAAAAAGCTGTCACTAGCAGTGATTCTATCGCTTGTAGTACTTATAGCGGTAGATATAAAACAAGATAAATTATAGCTATCAAAAAAGCCCGATGACATTACCTACGCGTCAGTCATCGGGCTTTACTTTTTCTGGAAAATTCTACATTGATAGAGCTCCCTCAATCAGGTGAATCTCAATCAGATAAGTCTCTAACAAATAACTCAATCAATAATAATTGATCGATTATTATACATTGTGAATTGTAGTCTACTGAGCTCTAAAATAGAAAATATTTTAAAACTTAAACTTAAACTTAAACTTAAACTAAAATTTAAAGCCCTTCACCACTTTATTAAAGTCACGCTGATCAACTCCCATCTCTATCTTAATAGAGCCACATTTAGGGCAAAATGAGGGCGGCGATAAATTATCACTTTGAGGCTTTCCAACCCACTTACAATCTAAACAGAGGTATCTTAATGGTGTATCTTTATAGGGTATTGGCATAATGGACTCTCTTTAGTAAAAAATTAAAACCAATAATAAAACGGATTTTCCCCTGAGGGTTAAATCAAGCGATTAAGAATGATAGATTCAAATAATAGACTAATCTATAAATTCTATCATGATAACCCTCAATTCCTTCTTACTTTATACTATCAATGATAATGAAATATCACTGTAGCTGGATATTTATATAAGGTGCTGACCAATTAGTGAGTGCTGATATATTTTGAATTTTTAAACTATTATATTATCTTAATAGGTAGTAATAAAATTATAAATAAAGATAATAAAAACTAAATATAAAGCAGATCTACAAAACAGAGCTATGATCTCTGTTCCTACCATTATAGGAGTTAACTATGGATTTTTCAGAAAGGCTACTTTCAGTATCTAAACGTGTTAGCCAGCAGAGCGATATTATCGAAACCGAAGAAGCAACTAAAACAGCGCTAATTATGCCCTTTATTCACCAAGTTCTTGGTTATGATGTTTTTAACCCGGCTGAGGTAATCCCCGAATTTACCGCAGATGTAGGTGTAAAAAAAGGAGAAAAGATCGATTATGCCATAGTTGATAATAGTGAAATCGCTATTCTCATCGAGGCAAAAAAGATTGGGGAAGAACTCAATGAGCAACATGCATCACAACTATTTCGTTATTTTGGAACAACTACAGCTAAAATAGCGATTTTAACCAATGGTCGTTATTATCGTTTTTATACAGATCTAGATGCGCCAAATAAGATGGATAGCCAACCTTTTCTTGAACTCGATATGCTTGATATTGATGCCCATATTGTGCCAGAAATTAAGAAGCTTACCAAAGTTAATTTTGATGTTGATTCTGTAGTTAATGCGGCAGGAGAACTTAAATATCTCAGTCAGTTAAAACACCTACTAGAGAAACAGATTAAAGATCCCGCCGAAGACTTTATACGTTTCTGTATCACAAATGTTTATGGTGGAATTATTACCCAAAAAGTACGAGAGCAATTTACACCATTGATTCAAAAAGCTTTAACTCAGTTTATTGATGATCGCGTTAACAATAGATTAAAATCAGCACTCGCCCAACAAACAGACTCTCCTAATAAAAGTGCTATAGAGTCTATCGAAATCACTGATGAAAATGAAATCCCTGATGATGGGATAATCACAACTGAGGAAGAATTGGAAGGCTTTAATATTGTTAAGGCAATTGTTAGAAAACACATTGATGCAGAACGGATCTGTCAACGAGATACTAAAAGTTACTTTGGTGTTCTGTTAGATGATAATAATCGCAAACCAATATGTCGATTACACTTTAACCGAGCACAGAAATATATTGGTATATTTGATGAAGAGAAAGTCGAAGAACGCCATCCAATTGAGAGCTTAGATGATATATTTAACTTTGAGGAAGCACTTGTAAAAACAGCTCTCTCTTATGAAAGTTAAAAAGAGTTTACAGACTACAATTTATCGACTAAAAAAATAATAAATTATGATCCAACCATTCATTGATTAAAAACTCAAAAGCCCTGCTCTCTTGAGAACAAGGGCTTTCTCTTTGATCAACTAACTTCAACTGTCTCAGATCGATCAATAATCTTTGTAAAGTGCCTTCTAGGCTTACTTCAGAGCTTCACATTTTTGGCTCATATAGGGCAATGCTCGGATTGAGGAATCTCTAAAGACCATCCAATCATGATCACCATCGATCACTCGATATTCCACATCTTCAGGCTGATAATTGTGTAATGTCCAATAGAGCTTAGCGGCGGCAAGCACAATTCCTAAAGAGTCATGATCACCCGATTCAATCCAGATCGGAACAACTAGATCTTTCTGATAATAGTTATTAAGCCTCGCTGTGTAGAGCGAATCGCCCCATGCTTTCTCATCAAATTGATTATCTTTCACAAATTGTGCTGTTTGACGTGCTGTTGATGTTTCAGGTGGAAACGGATCATAAATTGCCGGACTTAAAACCCCGGCAGCACAGAAGAGCTCGGGATGAGAGAGGCTTAAATTGAGCGCACCATAGCCACCCATAGAGAGCCCTCCAACCGATCTTCCGGCACGATCTTCACGAACATTGAATGTTTTTTCAATATAAGGGATAAACTCCTCAACAAATGCCGTCTCCGCCTTCTCGGCATTACCATCTGTATACCAAGTGCTAGGACCAAAGGTCGGCATGACAATCACAGAATCTCGTAATTCTCCACGCTTCATCAGTTGATCGGCCGTCACTTTAATACCTCCTTTCACAAGCCAATCTGTATTAGAACCACTGGCACCATGGAGCATATAGATCACGGGATATTTATCCGATTGAGTCGCATCATATCCATCAGGAAGATAGACTTGCATCGTCACATCTCGATCTAAAAGCGCTGAATTATAAGCCGCCTCAACAACCTCACTCTCAGCATAAGAGAGCGTTGTCGAGCAAAGAATCATTCCCAATAATTTTTTCATTTCTACCTCCTCAGGCGTATCGCATTCGATGCCTATTTTGATTTTTATTATTGATTTTTGGAGGTCTAGCGCTCTAAAGATCTTGATTGAATAACTCACATCTTCTTACGCAGAGCGGCTCGGGAGTTAGTCTCTATTTATACTTATTTTTGATACTAAAAAACGCAATCCGCTTTTACTTCCTTTTTTGTTATATCGGATTTTTTAAGGAAAAGATAGCAGTTTCTTACAGGGATTAAAAAAGAATTAATCAGAATAAAATATTCAGATAAAGCACTAAAATAGGAAGGTAAGATTTTGAAAATCTGTAAAAAATATAATAACAATGGACTTTTATATGATTATTTTTATACTATATTTATAAATAGCCATTACTCAACTCGTAATGGCTATTGTAGGATGATAACGACATCTTCTTATCTTAATAATGATATAGAGATATAACGAAAGGATATTACTCTTCCTCTTTCTTCTCTTCATTTAAGAGATTTTCAATCTGCCCAAGCAGATCACAGCTCTTTTGATGTCCTTCATCACACCCCTTTTTCAAAGCTAGTTGACTTCCCTCTAAATCTGCTTCTACTCCTGTTCCTGTCGCATAAACTAGCGCTAACTCATAAAGTGCATCTAATGACCCTCTATTGGCGGCATCTTGATAGAGATTCAGCGCAACCTCAAACTCTCTTTCGCTTTGTGGTTGATAACGATAGATATTAGCAAGCTTTAATTGTGCCGGCAGATAACCATTTGCGATAGCACGTGCATACCAATATTGAGCAGAAATTCTATCCCCCTCTTCAGCTGCATAATCCCCTAAAAACTCAATTGCACCTAATTCGTTAAAATTAATCGCGCTCTTTTCAATCTCTTGAACCCCTTTAGCTTTATCTGCTGATTGTCCTATCCCATGAAAGTAGAGTTGCCCCAAGATAAAGAAATCATTCCCGGTATAATTCCCTTGAGCAATGACATTCTCTAAACATTGTAGTGTCTCTTCTTCATTTAAATCTACACAATGACTCGAATCTATCACCTCAACAATTTCTACCTCCGGCATCAAGGATGACTCTGCCGATTTTTTCTGTTGCTCAACCAGCGTATATATATTAAGCCCTAATATCACAACTAACACTGCCAAAATGACCCTATTCATCTAATCATTCCTCTTTTAAACTCATTATTGAATTACAAAAAGAGCGCCACCAATGGGCGCTCCTTATTCTATGCAAAAACTGCACTTATCATGCCTCTATTATAAAATAATAGAACACTAAATTAGAAGCTAAATGCAACACCAACACCAACGCCGGCCTTATTTTGCGTATCATAAGAACCTTGGACTCTAAATCGACCATTATCACCCAATTTAAACTCCATCCCTATCGACATCGCCGCTTCACCATCATAACTAGCGACCCCCATTCCCATCGAATACTTGGCGTAATCCATATAAGGAATTGAGCTCATCGCCATCGCACTTGCCGTACCAGCACTTGCACGCTTACGGTTTTCATGAACCGTTTTTTCAAGATGAGAGATACGATTATTATAATGATCTAGCGTTTTATTAATGTGTTTAATCTGAGTGGTATTTGACCTTACTTGTTGATTAGTTTCCCAAAGTTGACCACCATTGACTACTTCTTGTGATCCCTTCTCAACTTTACCATTGGCAACCCCTACAATCTTACGATTTCCCACATTAAGTGTTGTTTCACTATTAATATCGGAATTGTCAGCAATAATAATTTGATTCTTCTCACGATCTAATTGGAATATTCCAACTTCACCTGCCGTAATACTATTAGCTAAATGTTCAATTGATGCACCAACATTGTTGAATGTTTTATCACCAATAACATACTCAGGAGTTGTAATATAACCATTTTCATCAATCGTTGCACCTCCACCAAACATCTCGGCTATCGATTTATTTGATGCATATAATTGACTACCGTTAATAGCATCCTTTGACTCTGATACAATTTGACCATCCTTAACTCCTGTTAAAGTAAGGTCTTTATCACCATTAGAGATATTAAAAGTATTCGCATCTTTTGCAAGCCCATTATCAATAATCAAAGAATTACCATCTTCAGAAACCTGAATGAGGCCAGCTTTACCATCCGCAATATTACTAATATTTCCTTCGATATTGGTAATCCTGTTTTCATGGTTTTCAAGCTTTTTATCCTGCCCATCTAAGCGTTCTGTCACATACTCAAATCCCTCATTAACACTTGTAATTGGCTTCTCTGCTTTTAATGCACCTCCAAAATCAACCCCTGTTAAAAGACCATTTTCTACTTTAGCGTCACCACCCATCGCATCGGTAATCCCCTCAAGATTTTGACCGTTTAGGTTCGTAATGTTCTCAATCTTTTGATTTGTTGCAAAAAGTTGAGAACCATTCACGGCATCAACCGAATCCCGAAATACTTCACCTTTCTCAACACCCGTTAAAGTACGCGGTTTATTATCATTAGAAGAGAAATCGAAGGTCATCGCATTTTGAACTCCCGACAAATTATTATCAATCACGATTCGATTACCAGATAACTTAATAAGGCCAACCTCCCCGCCCATAATATTATTAATACTATTCATATTATTGGTAATGCGTTCATCATGCTTAGATAAAGTACCACCAACATTTTCAAATGCTGCATAAACATTGGTTAACTCATCTTTAGCCCCTAAAGCACCTTGGAAGTTAACGCCTGTTAACTGACCATCTTCATTAAGCTCAGCTTTACCGCCTAACGCATTAGCAACATTTAAATTTGCCATATGAAGTTGTGAACCATTGATTGCTTCAACAGAGTTTTGTGATATCTCACCCTCAGCAATACCAGTTAATAGGCGATTAATCGCTTCATCTTCTTCATCAGCTCTTATAGAGAAATCAAAAGTATCAGCACCGCCAGCTAATTTATTGTCTATTACTAAAGATTTTCCATCTTCAGCAAGCTGAACAAGACCGGTTTTACCGCTAGTAATGCTCTTGATATTAGTTGTATTCTCTGAAATACGAGAATCATGATCTGATAATGTACCACCAACATTTTCAAATGCATCATAAACATTGGTTAACTCATCTTTAGCACCTAAGGCATCTTGGAAATTAACTCCTGTTAACTGACCATCTTCATCAAGCTTCGCACTACCGCCTAACGCATTAGCAACATTTAAATTAGCCGCATAAAGCTGTGAACCATTGATGGCATCAGTTGAATTATCGGCAATCTTTCCAGCTTTAACGCCTGTTAAGGTACGACCTTCACCCTCTTTCTTCGCAAGTGTGAAAGTATCTGCAACATTTGCGACTTTATTATCAATCACTAATGAGTGCTTGTCGGCTGATAATTGCAGTAAGCCCAAGCTTCCCGTTGAGACCTTATTCTCAATATTAGTAATACTCTGGCTATTATCTATTACACGATCATCAATATTCTTAAAGGCATCTTTAACATTATTCACTGTTGTACTGCCTTCTTTACCTAGCGCTAATTTCCAACTGCCATCGGTCTCTAAGCCTCCTAATGCCGTTGTGACATTTGTAACGTTTTGATTCGTTGTATCCAATTCACCTTTGACATGAGCAAAACCAGCATTCACATCTTTAATCGGATTATCAGCCCCTAAAGCCTCTTGGAAATTAACCCCCGTTAATTGACCATCTTCA
>NZ_QEWR01000004.1:300000-377396 GCF_003121925.1 Ignatzschineria indica
GGGATGATCGCCAAATCGCCCTAAAATAACAGTTTCATCGAGATTGACAGCCATGGGGATAAAGGCGATATTCTCAATTTTATTCTGCATGAAGCGTCCATGATACTCTTCTGGAATCTCATAGATCTGCCGTTTTGAGGTAGACATTTTACTCGCTGTTAAAAAGGGCATAAGCGAGTTGAGTTCGCTTTCATCAAATTGGAGAGTAAAAGGAATTCTGGCGGTCAATCCGCCGATATGGGTCTCTCTAATATATCCCTCTAGGCTCTTCTGATCGCCCTCAACAAAGAGAGAGAGACTGAGACGATTACCGAGAATATAGATAAGATCTTGTAACTCCGATTCATTGAGCGTTATCTCAAAGACTTTTAGATAATCGGGATTTTGCGGAGAGGTCTCTACAACCCAAAAAGGTTCTGTCTCAATATTTCCCTGCTTAGGGGGCTTAAAGAGGGGGGCTGCAAAGTATGCAAAAACTGCAATAAAGAGGACTGTGGCTAAAATCCAGAAGATATTTCGTTTCATATTTAACCTTAAGGGATATAAAAGGCTACGAAGCGATGCTTGTAGCCTATTACTGTTTTATGACATTGCTCAACGTCACTGCCCATATTAGCAGAGTGAGCTTATAGTGATGGATCTAGAACTTTGAAGATCTCTTGTGAAATTTCATTAACATCGCCATAACCATTGATCGTTTTAAGTTTTCCTTGAAGGATAAAGTAATCCACTAATGGGAAAGTCTCTTCTTCAAACACTTTACGACGCTTAAGAATAGTCTCTTCGGTATCATCAGAACGGCCACGTGATTTAAGGCGCTCTTTAATGACTTCAAAAGGGACATCAAAGTAGATCACCTTATCAATCGGCATATTGATCTCATCGAGGAGCTTATCAAGCTGTTCTGCCTGATTGATGTTGCGTGGAAAACCATCTAAAAGAAAGCCATTTTCTGCTTTAAGGATATGATTTTTAACCATGCCAAGGACGATCTCATCAGAGACAAGTTTGCCTTCATCCATGATTTTTTTAGCTTCAAGACCTAAAGGCGTTCCTTCACTAACTTCCGCACGAAGCATATCCCCTGTAGAGAGGTGGGTGATTCCAAATTTTTTAACAATATTTTCAGCCTGAGTGCCTTTTCCAGACCCAGGTGCGCCAAGCAGAACAATACGCATAGATAACTCTCTCCTTAAATTATAAAAATCTGTTCAATAACAGATTGCTTGATAATCTCTTCATAATACACGCTAAGCAGAGTGCGCTCAATTATGAACTGCTATTTTAGCTTATAAATTAGACAAAAGAGGAGGAAAGAGGTAGGGGGAAGTCATCAATTGTTGATAGAAGCCTGTTATCGTGTATCTAATCGGTAAAAAACTGGGCAAATAGGGATAACAAATTGTAAAAAGATATAATGTAAGTTAGTATATGAAAAGGTCGTTAATAGAGAATATTAATAGAGAACTCTAGGAATTAATTAGGAGCCATTAAGAATGACACAATTTACATTAGTTACACCAGAGACTGCAGATGAGATTGCAAAACCAATTTTAACGCAGTTGAAAGGCAAATTTGGAATGTTACCTAACTTCTTTGGTGCATTAGGAATTGATGGAATGAGCTTAGATGCTTTTTTAGCATTACAAGCAAAACTGGAAGACTCTAAGTTCTCAAAAAGAGATCAGGAGTTATTAGCATTGGCGGTTGCCAATTACAATGGCTGTCACTACTGTGTTAGTGCTCATACCTTTACTGCAAAAAGAATGGCAGGATTGAGTGAAGAGGAGTGTGTTGAAGCGCAACATGGGCGCGCGAAAGACCCCCGCGAGCAGTTGATTATCGATATTGCTTTAGCGGTACTTAAAGAGAAGGGTAACTTAGATGATGCGTTAGTAGCGCGAGCAAAGGCTGCAGGTTTTACTGAAGCGGATATTGTACAACTAACGCTCTTTACAGCCCTCAATAGCTTTACCAATTGGCTCAACAATATCGTTGATCCAAAGATCGACTTTCCAGAAGTGCCATTAGTTTAATCTCTATGGAAAACGATAGTAAATTAGCTCTATTGAGTCTTGACCATTATCGAAATATCGTTAAAAGGTGTTGATATAGGATGCTATTGATTAAAATTTGAGTCTTATTAGAAAGAGAGTTATCCCCTAAATGCGCTCTTGAAGATGAGTTCTAATAGAGATTATAGATCCTTCAATAGAGGTTTATGAAGATCCTTAACCAATATTGGTTAAGGATTTTTTTATTGTATCTTGAAAGAAGAGGAATGATAAAAAAGGCCCAACACACTAATGATGTTGGGCACTCTATAGAAAGATTCGAAGTGATTCAATGGGATCTAGGCCCCTTGACTTGCTGATCAAGGGATAGATATCGAAAATTTTATATCTTCTCGATCTTTAATATCTCTTCGAAAGCTCTTTTATCTCTTCTATTATTCCCACTCAATTGTTGCAGGCGGTTTGTTAGAGACATCATAAGTGACGCGTGAAACTCCATCGACTTCTAAGATGATGCGATTAGAGACATGCTCGATAAACTCCCAAGGAAGATGGGCTGCACGTGCGGTCATAAAGTCGATTGTTTCAATAGCACGTAGGGCAATCACATAATCATAGACACGTTTATCATCAGAGACACCCACCGATTTTACCGGAACAAAAACGGCAAAAGCTTGAGATACCTTGTCGTAGAGATCGGCTTTCATCAACTCTTCAATGAAGATATCATCAGCGAGACGCAAAATATCAGCATACTCTTTTTTGATCTCTCCCAAAATACGCACGCCTAAGCCAGGTCCTGGGAATGGATGACGATAGACCATCTCTTTAGGGAGTCCTAAAGCAACGCCTAATTCACGCACTTCATGTTTGAAGAGTGAGCTAATCGGCTCAAGAAGCTTGAGGTTCATATCTGCCGGCAATCCGCCAACATTATGGTGAGATTTAACGGCAACCCCATCTTTGGTATTGATCGATTCTAAGATATCAGGATAGATAGTGCCTTGTGCTAACCACTTAGCATTGGGGAGTTTGCGTGCCTCTTCTTCAAAGATTCGGACAAAGAGTTCACCGATAATTTTACGCTTCTTCTCAGGATCATTTTCACCTTTTAATGCTTCTAAAAATCTTGCCTCTGCATCGACACGAATAATATGAATTCCCATATTATCAGCGAAAGTTTGCATCACTTTATCCCCTTCATTAAGGCGAAGAAGGCCGGTATCGACAAAAACACAAGTTAACTGTTTACCAATCGCTTTATGAATGAGTGCTGCAACAACTGAGGAGTCAACCCCTCCGGAGAGACCTAAAATAACCTCATCATTTTGTACGCTATTTTGAATCGCTTTTGTATGGTGTGTAATAAAAGCTTCTACATTCCAGACCGCTTCAGCGCCCGTTCCTTTGATAAACTCGATGACAGCTTCAGGAGAGCTATCTTCTGCTAAAGCAAAGAGTGGCGTTGTTAGAGACTCATTTTTTAAGATCATCTCAATCTCAGATGTTTGATCACTTAAAATCGCTTTTGTTGGGCCACTTTTCAGGGCTTCAGCGAGATCTTTTAGGGTGACAATTTCTGAGTAAAATTGCGCATCACGGAGAAGGCGTGCAATTTTTTGAGCTTCTTGTTGATTTGCGTGTACAATTAATATTCTATTATTTAAGTGCTGTGGCATAAAATATGTATCCTCGATGCAATTCTAGGGATTGATTAAGGGGTAAAGTATAGCAAAAATGTCTATCAACCCCCCAATTTATCGAGAGTACTCTGTCACAGAGTGTGAGAATTTTATTAACAACTTATAGATCGATTAATTTATGGGAGAGATGATGCAGAACCGTTTAACCGATCAGCTCAAACGATTACTTTTTGTAGCGACGCTATTGAGCCCAATATCTCTTGCGGTTGCAGATGCAGACCTAAAGCAAGAGAATCTATTAGGGGCGAAGTTTTCAGCGATTTATCATGCAAAAGGGCAGATAGGTCGCCCCTATCTCTTTGGGGGAACAGACCCTAATAGAGGATTTGATTGTAGTGGCTTAATTCAATATGCCTATAAAAATGCCGGCATTTCACTACCACGAGATACTCGAAGCCAGTATCGCTACGCAAAGCGTACCGATAAACCTGAGCCGGGAGATCTCGTTTTTTTTATCACAAATGGTAAGAGTATCTCTCATGCAGGAATCTATATTGGAGATAACCAGATGATCCATGCTCCTAGCTCCGGTAAGCGGGTTGAAATTACTCGGTTTGATACACCCTATTGGCAACAACGCTTTTATGGCTATGGCAAACTATAATATTGTTTTTAAGCTATAAAACGGATGGTGAAATCGACCAAACGTGCGATAAAGAGAGGTAGTCGCTAGATCATTTTGATAATGACAACATTGTTGTCACTTGATACAATACCTACCATCTTTCAGTTAATTATGAAGCGTAATATATGAATCGTATCGATGAAGTCTATCGATATCGAATTATTAATTTTCAAGAGGTTGTCCCTAGATATTCATCTTAATAATTAATAGTTCTGTTAATTGCCGTATTGTCGCAGTTCGTATATTGCGAATAAACCTATATTTAAAACGTATTGCTCCAAACTCAACTAGAGGTTGATCAAAGATATGAAAAAATCACTGTTACTCGTCGGTGCTCCCTTTATTTTAGCCGCTTGTTCCATGGCGCCTACCTATGAGCGTCCTGCACTTCCTGTTATTGATAGCTTCCCTGTCTCATCAGGGGCCCAAGCAGGTGCATTAGCAGATCAAACCTTTGCTTATCAGATCAATTGGGAGCACTACTTTAAAGATCCACGCTTGAAGAAGTTAATCGCATTAGCATTAGAGAATAATAAGGATCTACAATTAGCGACCTTAAATCTAGAAGCGGCACGTATTGCGTATGGTATCTCTGTTGCCGATCAGCTTCCTGGATTTAATGCGGCCGGTGGTTATTCTCGAACTAAAACGGGAAGTGCTAATAATGTAAACCCCATTACAGAACAATCTACTGGGAGATCTTCTATATCTGAACGTTCATCACTTAACTTCGGCGTTAGTAGCTTTGAGATCGACTTCTTTGGTAAGGCCGCTTCCTTAAGTGATGCCGCTTTTGCAAAATATTTAGCAACAGAGGAGGGGAAACGAGCAGCAGAGATCGCCCTTGTCTCAGGGGTTGCTCGCGCATATTTAACTGAAGTACTTGCAGAAGAGCAGTTACGCGTGGCAAAAGAGACCTTAAACTCTAATCGAGCCTCTTATAATCTTGTTCAACAACAGGTTGAAGCGGGAATTGCTAATGATCTCGATTTAGCGCAAGCGAAAGGGCAGGTCTTCTCAGCACAAGCTCAAGTGGCTAATATTGAAGGGCAGCTAGGCAAGGCGCGTAATGCGCTCTATACGTTAGTGGGTGCGGTGGCAACGGATCTACCTAAAGGACTCTCATTAAGAGCAAAACAGTTCTCAGAAGAGTTGCCCGTTGGACTTCCATCACAGGTATTACTTGTTCGTCCTGATGTTATTGAAGCTGAATATCAACTGTTAGCCGCAAATGCAGATATTGGGGCTGCAAGAGCAGCATTCTTCCCGAGTATTACCTTAACCTCAACCTTTGGTAATGCATCTTCGGAACTCTCTGATCTCTTTAAATCGGGCCATAGTGGCTGGACCTTTGCACCACAAATCAATATTCCAATCTTCAATTGGGGTAAAATCCAGAAGAACTTAGATCTTGCCTACGTTCGTAAGAATGTGGAAGTAGTGAAGTATGAGAAGACAATTCAGACGGCTTTCCAAGAAGTGGCTGATGCTTTAGTCTCTAAAAAGCCATTAAGCGATCAATTACGTGCACAACAAAATCTTGTGGCAACAACCTCTGAACAGTTACGTTTAGCAAATCTTCTCTATACCAACGGGATTGCGAGCTATCTTGATGTATTAGATGCTCAAAGAACGCTCTTTAGCTCTCGTCAAGCACTCTTAACGACCTATTTCAATAAGCATATCAATGATGTTATGCTCTACGCCGCTTTAGGTGGTGGAGCACAGAGCATGGGAACGATCGATGCCGAGCATAGAACGGTCTATATGGATGCAAGGGCAAAAGATAATCCTGTTGCTAAAGAGTTAGCGGCAACACGAAGAGCACCTTATAACGCCGAGAGTGGAAGTAGCGATACCCTTTTCCCTGGCTTAAAGCTAGAGGAAGTTAAAACGGTTGTTAATGAGTAAAGAGGGTAGTAGAGATAATAGATAAAAGTGGAGAAACGCCCTCTTTTTGAGACTTTTAAAGAGGGTAAAGTGACAGGATCGGGAAAGGGTCTTGTCACAACACTTTTTATTTGCTATTATTTAGATCTCATTTCGTCGGGGCATGGCGCAGCCTGGTAGCGCACTTGCATGGGGTGCAAGGGGTCGCAGGTTCAAATCCTGCTGTCCCGACCAATCTTACTAAGTTATTAAAGAGTTATATGTCAAAAGAAGATCATATTGAAATGGAAGGCACGGTTATTGAAACCCTTCCGTATACACAATTTAGAGTAGAGTTAGATAACGGTCATGTTATCACTGCTCATATCTCTGGTAAGATGCGTAAGAACTATATCCGTATTCTTATGGGAGATAGAGTTAAAGTAGAATTAACACCTTATGACCTTACTAAAGGTCGTATCGTTTATCGCGGTAAATAATTATTAGTTATTGATAAGCCGCTATTAGTGATGCAACTAATAATTTGACTAGTAGATTAATAGTAAGTCTATCGGTAACTCTTTATAGAGAGATGCTTGAATCGATCCCAATGGGGTGTTGATACTATTGATTAAATAGTTCAAACAGGTCAAATCGGACAAGTTGATCGAAATTAAAGATTTTATTAAGAAAGCCCGTTTTTAACGGGCTTTTTTATATTGTAGAAATAGATACACAACTAAAAAAGAGAGATAAGAGATGGTAAGACCTTCAAAAAGAGCTGCAGATGAGATGCGTTCTTTGCAATTTATTCCTAACTTTACAATGCATGCTGCCGGCTCTGTTTTAGCGGTATTTGGCAATACCAAAGTATTATGCACTGCCTCGATCGAGGAACGAGTTCCCCCTTTTTTACGCGGAGAAGGAAAGGGCTGGATTACTGCAGAATATGGCATGTTGCCGGGATCGACTCACACACGCTCAAGTCGTGAAGCGGCAAGAGGTAAGCAGAGTGGACGAACTTTAGAGATTCAACGTCTGATTGGGCGTTCACTACGTGCTGCGGTCGATCTCGAGTTGCTAGGTGAGCGAACGATTACGATCGATTGTGATGTGATACAAGCAGATGGTGGAACGAGAACGGCATCGATTTCAGGCGGTTATATTGCTTTAGTGTTAGCGCTTCATAAGCTTGTAGAGCAAGGGTTATTAGAGAAGACACCGTTAGTTAGTCAAATTGCGGCAATTTCTGTAGGAATCTACCAAGGTGTTCCAGTATTGGATCTTGATTATCTTGAAGATAGTGCCGCAGATACCGATATGAATGTGATTATGGATAACAATGGGCAGATGATTGAGGTGCAAGCAACTGCAGAACAAGCGCCTTTCTCTACGAAAGAGTTATTAGAGATGATCACGCTAGCGGAGAAGGGCATCGCCCAAATTACAGCAGCACAAGTTGCAGTTTTAGCTGAAGCGATCAATTAAGAATTATCAATTCAATCGATTCTCTTATGATCGATCGAAAGATCAACTTAACATTAGCTGATTGATAGGCGTAAAAGAGTAAGCCCCTTACGATGATCTATCGTTAAGGGGCTTATTAGTTGTACTTTGTACTTTTTATTTTTGTGCTTGCCTCTCTCTGCCCCATCTTTTTCTATTTCTCGATCAATGTGTTTAGTCGAGGGGTGGAGATGGCTTGATCTCTATTGTGCTAGTTTAAGAAGCGAAAGAAAAGCTTCCGTCTCTTCAATCATCTTCTTCGGCGTTAAACCATAATCTGCTAAGATCTCTTCTCGCTCCCCATGTTCAGGATAGTAATCTTTAATGCCAAAATGTTTAATGGGCATAAAGATTCCTTCAGAGGCAAGTAATTCATTGATGGCTGACCCGGCACCCCCCATAATCGCACCATCTTCAATCGTGATGATCGCTTGATGTGATCGCGCAAGCTTTAAGAGCATCTCTCGATCGAGAGGTTTAACAAAGCGAAGATCGAGTAGGCTTCCGCCAAAATGATTGGCAATGGTAGCTGCATTCTCAATGAGAGGGCCAATATTGATCACTAAGAGTGACTCACCTTCTTGTAGGAGTTGGCTCTTTCCTATCTCTATCTTTTCTATCGGTTCATCACTGATCTGAGTGCCAATCCCTTTTCCGCGTGGATAGCGAACTGCTGCCGGCCCTGGATAGTGATAGGCTGTGGTTAACATCTTATAGCACTCCTCTTCGCTTGAAGGTGCCATAATTACCATATTGGGAATTGTCCGAAGATAGGCGATATCAAAGGTTCCGGCGTGAGTCGCTCCATCAGGTCCCACAATGCCGGCACGATCGATTGCAAAGGTGACATTGAGATTTTGAATTGCTACATCATGGATCAGTTGATCATAAGCGCGTTGAAGAAAGGTAGAGTAGATTGCAACAACCGGTTTGACGCCTCCAAGTGCCATGCCGGCACCTAATGTTACGGCATGTTGCTCCGCAATTGCCGTATCAAAGAAACGATGGGGAAAACGTTGGCTAAAGGCAACAAGGCCGGAGCCCTCACACATTGCCGGCGTAATCGCCATCAGATCAGGTTCAATCTCTGCCATATCACAGAGCCATTGGGAGAAGACTTGGGTATAAGTTAAGCTCGGTTTCTGTTTCTCTAATTTTTTCTCTAAATGACTTTCACTTTGAGTTGCGCTGATTTTATCTGCCGGCGAGCTCTCTCTTTTTGCTGCTGATACGGCATGGAATTTTACAGGTTCCGCTTCAGCTTTAGCATATCCTTTCCCTTTTTTGGTGGTGATATGGAGAAAGCGCGGACCACTCTTCTGCTTTAAGTTTTTCAGTGTCGTGATGAGTGTCGGAAGATCATGCCCATCGATAGGGCCAAAATATTGAAATCCGAACTCTTCAAAGATAATGCTCTGTTCAGCAACAGCACTCTTGACCCGAGTTTCTGCTCTTTTAGCGAGATCAAGCGCTTGTGGGAAAGGAAGGTTTTCTAAAAACTTTGCACCACTTTCACGAATAGATTGAATCGCCGGCTTAGAGAGCGTACGCGTCAACATGGTACTGAGCGCCCCCACATTGGGAGAGATCGACATATTATTATCATTGAGAATCACTAAAAGATTCGCCTTAAGATCACCCGCATGATTGAGGGCCTCAAAGGCTTGCCCTGCGGTTAAAGCTCCATCACCAATGACGGCAATAAGCTGTTGGCTCTCATCATGATGATGTTTTGCACCAATCGCCATACCTAAAGCAGCACTAATTGACGTTGAGGAGTGACCTACACCAAAAGCATCGTAATCGCTCTCATTAAGAGAGGGAAAAGGTCCTAGCCCCCCTTTTTTACGAATGGTATGGATCTGATCTTTTCGCCCCGTTAATATTTTGTGAGGGTAGGCTTGATGTCCAACATCCCAGATGATCTTATCGTGAGGGGTATTAAAAACATGATGCAATGCCACTGTTAGTTCAACCACTCCAAGGCCTGATGCAAAATGCCCCCCGGAATCGAGAACCGAGCCAATCAGAAATTGCCTAAGCTCCATAGAGAGTGACTCAAGATCATTGAGAGAGAGGGATTTGAGGTCATCAGGTGACTGGATTTGATCAAGAAGTGGTGTTGGATTCATTCTAAAACCTTAATGATTGCGCTTTTGAATATAGTGGGCAAGATCGATCAGTGGTTCTGCTTTTTTACCCAAAGGAGAGAGTAGCTCAATAGCTTCATTTGTGAGCTCATCAAGCTTTGCAATAGAATCTTCTAACCCTAAAAGTGAGATATAGGTGGATTTCTCTTGAAGAAGATCACTGCCAGGCTTTTTGCCGAGCTCTTCTTGGGTTCCGATGAGATCTAAAATGTCATCTTTAATCTGAAACGCAAGCCCAATATTATCGGCATAAACCGATAGTCTATCATAAGTTGATTGATCCGTATCGCCGGCAATTGCCCCAGCTAAAATAGAAGCCTTGATGAGTGCTCCGGTCTTTTTACGGTGTAGTGTCTCTAATTCATGAAGAGAGATGGTTCTATTTTCAGAAGAGAGATCGAGATATTGCCCACCGACCATTCCGGCACTGCCGGCAGCATGGCTAATGAGTTGAATCAGCTGTAATCTCTTCTCTGCAGAGAGCTCTTCAATATGACTTAAGCTTTCAAAACATGCGGTTAAAAGCGCATCGCCAGTTAAAATCGCGGTCGCTTCATCATAGGCCTTATGACAGGTTAATTTACCACGTCGATACTCATCATCATCCATTGCCGGTAAGTCATCGTGGACTAAAGAGTAGGCGTGGATCATCTCAATGGCAGAGGCAATGGATAAAATTGCTGCCATCTTAGCATCACAGAGCTCACCGCTAGCGATGGTTAGGAGTGGGCGAAGTCTTTTACCCCCATTGAGTGTGCTATAGAGCAGTGCTTCTTTAAGACGCTCAGGGGCTTCGATCTTCTCAAGCTCTTTTGTGAAAGCGGCTTCAAAGAGGTGAAGTTGCGTTGTAAACCAAGCGGTAGGCATGAGTTGCTAAGCTCCTTATGATTCAATCTGTTCTTTAGATAAGAGTTGAGAGATCTTCTTTTCAGAGGCTTCAAGCAGTGCTTGGCACTCTTTTGTTAGTCTGATTCCCTCTTCAAACTTTTGAAGAGATTCCTCTAGCGGAAGCTCATCATTTTCGAGTGCTTCTAAAATTTTAGTGAGCTTCTCTAATTGCGCTTCAATACTTAAGTTCTCAGCGATATCTTGACTTATTTTTTTGGACACAGATATTTCCTTAAAATAATTAATAATTCGGTCTCATATTCTAGATTGAGTGGGCGCTATATGCAATAATATTAGACCGAAGTCTGATCTAATCTGCGATGTGGGATTTCAACTCACTTTGCGGTTATTTTTGGACTTTCAAACATTATTTCTCTCCCTGATTCAGCAAGAATTTAAATAAGAGGTGCCTGTGACCAATATAAAGCGAGCTTCAACGCTACTATTGATAATGTTGATGAGTTTAAGTGTCGCTTTTTCTCAGGTTCATCCTATTAGCTCGTTACTGCAAAATGGATTAGGTGCTGTAGAAAGTGGTCAAGAAGAGGAGCTTATGCTTCCTGATCCTATGTCACTTAATACAGCATGGTGGAACTATTTTGAGAATAAGAAGTCGGGCGACCTCAAACAGGCAGTGATCGATTTTATTCAACGTATTGATGAAGAGTCACAAAAATTGCCAGAAGAGGCTCTTAAACGGGAATTGCCGAAGATCTCTCATATTAGCGCGAACTTTTTTGCTTATGTGGCTCTGAAAGAGAAGAGCGTTACTAAAAAGCGTTTTAAATTTGAGCTAAAAGAGCACTATAGTATTGGCGAACTCTTGACAATTATCCATCGAGAGCGGGAGCTTAGCACAGAGCTTGTTAGCGTGCGGGAAGATATTCGTGATCAGGATGTGCAGTATCGTGATATTACGCGGGATCTTAATAATCGCTTTGTCTCCTATCTTGAGACTACAGAGGGGAGTCATGCTCGATTTTTAGCTGCACTGCAGGTGATTACACTTCAGACGGAACAAGCATTATTAACAGAGCGATTACGTCTGTTACGAGAGAACTTAACAATCATTGAGTCGGAATCTCGTGAGCTTCAAGATATTAAGAATGTTGCCATTACTCGATTGACCTACACTAGTGATGAGATCGAAGCGCTCAATGATCGGATCGATAACACTATTATTCGTCTTCAAGAGGCTAATACAAAATTACTTCGTGAGCAGTCACAACTTCTACTTCTTCCTGATGAGACGGTGGAAGATCAAGCTGTTGCAAGATTACGTAATCAACGTGTGGCAAAAGAGAAGATCAATGTTGCGATTTTAGAAGCGCGACTCGATATGTATGAAAATGAGCGCGATATCTTAGCCATTCTCTCGGATGAAGAGGGACTCGATGTTGAGCGAATACAGAAAAATTATGCCGATCGTCAGCGTAATTTAGAGGAGATCTCACTTAAAGCGAAGGATTGGTTCAACCAGAATGAGGTGGAGCGAAGTAATACCAATGCGTTACTTGCGGATATTGAAATTCGCGGTGGCGTCAATGAGAATAGCTTCCTTGCCGGCATCGCTAATGATCGCCTAACGCTGATTCAAGAGACCTCTGTTCTGTTACAAAAGCTGCAGACAGAGATTGCCGATAGCCAGTTTATGGGGCGCATCTTAGAGAATCAATTATTACAGTTTCAAGGCGTATTGATGAATACCATCAATCGTACGAAAAGCACGCTCAGTTATGCTTGGCGCAATGTGAAGCAACTTTTGAGAACGCCACTCTTTACTGTGGGTGATACACCGGTAACCTCGATCAGTTTCTTTCAGTTTCTTCTTATTGTCCTTGTCTGTTGGTGGATCGCCTTCTGGCTCAATCGTGTCTTCAATCGTATGGGAAATAAGCGAGGTGATGATAAATTGCCGGCTTACTATCTTGCTGGGCGCTTAACTTACTACGCTATTATCCTCTTTGGATTTCTCTATGGTTTGACTGCTGTTGGCATTGACTTTACCAACTTTGCGCTTGTCGCGGGGGCACTTGCAATCGGGCTGGGATTTGGATTGCAATCGATCGTTAATAACTTTGTCTCGGGTCTGATTCTGCTCTTTGAGCGCTCGATTAAGGTGGGTGATTTTATTGAGCTACAAGATCAAAAGAGTGGGAAACCTCTCTGGGGTGAGGTGAAAGAGATCAATGTACGAGCCACTATTATCACCGATAATGATAATGTCGATATCGTGATTCCTAACTCTGAGTTTATCAATACCAAGATGCTCAACTGGACGCTTAAAGAGCCTCAGCGCCGTATGCGTTACCCTTTTAGAGTTGCCTATGGAACAGATAAGGAGATTGTTCGAGAAGTGGTTCTTGCCGCTGCAGAGGCGTTGCCACACACCTTAAAAGGAATTCCAGGACGTAATCCTGCTGTTTGGTTAGTCGATTTTAAAGATTACTACTATGAGTTTGAGTTAGTTGTTTGGCTCACCTCGAGAGCTGTGAAACGTCCCAATGGTATTCGCGCAGCTTATATGTGGGCGATCGATACGGCATTAAGAGAGAACAATATTGAGATCCCCGTACCTCAACGTGAACATCGTTTTCGTCCGGGGGAGGTTCTGCCGATTGAACGGATAGAAGAGGAGATCCTCAATGATGAGGAGTTTCTAGATGAAGCAGAGAGTGAGCCGCGCAATCCTCAATAATTGGGGTATAATGTCGGACAGAGATCAGTAGATTAAATTGAGTATCGATCAACAAAAGATCACACATAAATAGAGCTTAAATAAAAATATAAATAAAGATATTGAATATGAAAAAAATGACTTTTCAAGAGATGATTTTTACGCTGCAAACTTACTGGGCAGAGCAGGGGTGTGCGTTACTTCAACCTTATGATATTGAGGTGGGAGCAGGAACATTCCATACGGCAACATTCCTTCGTGCATTAGGTCCTGAGCCATGGGCGGCCGCTTATGTTCAACCCTCCCGTCGTCCAACGGATGGTCGTTATGGTGAAAACCCGAATCGTCTACAACATTACTATCAATTTCAAGTCGCGATTAAACCCTCTCCAGAGAATATGCAAGAGCTCTATCTTGGTTCATTAGAAGCATTAGGGATCGATGTAACTAAGCATGATATCCGATTTGTGGAAGATGATTGGGAGTCACCAACGTTAGGTGCTTGGGGTTTAGGCTGGGAAGTTTGGCTCAATGGGATGGAGGTGACACAATTTACCTATTTCCAGCAGGCCGGAGGTTTGGAATGTAAGCCGGTATTGGGAGAGATCACCTATGGACTTGAGCGCTTTGCGATGTATGTTCAGGAAGTTGAGAGTGTTTATGATCTTGTCTGGTCGGATGGACCTTTTGGTAAGATCACTTATGGCGATGTTTTCCATCAAAATGAGGTAGAACAATCTCACTATAACTTCTCTCACGCTGATGTTGAATTCCTCCTAAATTCCTTTAATTTTTACGAAAAAGAGGTGTCACGTCTTTTAGCTGAGAACCTAGCGCTTCCTGCTTACGAGATGGTTCTGAAAGCCTCCCATGCCTTTAACCTATTAGATGCGCGTAAAGCGATCTCCGTAACAGAGCGACAAGGCTATATTTTACGAGTTCGTAAAATGGCGGGAATGGTAGCGAAGAGCTACTATGAATCTCGTGAAAGATTAGGCTTTCCTATGTTAAAAAGAGAGTCATAGAGTATATTTGTGATAGAGAGATGATGGTTTGCCCCATCATCTTTTTTTATTCGCCATCATGTTCGTCATTATGATCAATGAGAGAGTATTATGTGATGACCCCTATCTGAGTTGACTTAGCATCGAGATAGGGCGCGTAGATTTTGATAACCAATAGAGAGAAGAGTAGATAGAGATGGATATGCAAAAATATTTAGATTGTGCGTTAGAAGCATCAGAGATCGCAAGAGAGTTGATCGCAACAGCTTATGATGAAAATGCCTTTAAAATTGAGATAAAAGCGGATGCAACACCGGTAACAGAGGTGGATATTGCGGTGGAGAAGGCGATCTATGAACATATCTCTAAAGCTTTTCCTGATCATGGGTTTTATGGGGAGGAGAGTGGGCAGAAGAATATGAGTTCTGATTTTATCTGGCTCATTGATCCTATTGATGGTACTAAAGCATTTGTTCGCCGTCGCCCCTTTTTCTCTTGCCAAATTGCTTTAATGTATAAGGGCGAGATTGTTTTAGGGGTATCAACAGCCCCTTGCTTTAACGGTGGTGAGCGAATCTATGCGCTAAAAGGGCAAGGCGCTTTTTTAGAGGGTAAAAAGATCTCCGTCAGTGATATCGATCAGTTATCACAAGCGGTCTTCTCTTCAGGGAATCTCAAGCGTTTAACTCAAGATGCTGAGAAATGGGCAAATTATGGCCAATTAGTTGGAGCGGTCAATTCTACGCGTGGATTTGGAGATTTCTTACAATACCATTTCTTAGCAACGGGGAAAGTCGATATTATTGTTGAATCTGATGTCAATATCTTAGATATTGCAGCGCTCTCGATTATTGTCAATGAAGCAGGGGGAGTGATAACCGCACTCGATGGAGGCGCAATTGATCTTGATGTTACAACGATCCTAGCAACAACACCGGCACTCCATCAAAAAGTATTAGATCTTCTGCAATATTCTGCATAATTGTGAGAGACGGAATATTAAGGATAGAGTCGAGCTGTAATGATTGCTGAAATGAAGTGTTCAGATAAAACTTGAGATCAAGATTTGAAATAAAGAGTTGGGATAAATATGAATAGAATGAACAGAGCGATCAAAACGGTTCTCAAAGGGGTAGGTATTATACTGATTCTATCTGCTTGTAGTACCTATTCTAATACGCCATCTCCCTCCTACATATCCGGAGGACCATTAACAGAGCGGCTTAAAAATTATGGTTTGAAGCCGGGAGATGAGGTCTTAATTCGCATTTTTAAAGAGGAAGCGATGCTTGAGGTGTGGATGAAGCCTAAAGGGAAAAAAGAGTTTATCCACTTCTCAAATTATCCTATTTGTAACTATTCAGGGACATTAGGACCTAAGATCTATGAAGGAGATCATCAAGCGCCAGAAGGTTTCTATCGGGTGGACCGTAGAGCGCTCAATCCTCATAGTCGTTTCTATAAATCTTTCAATCTCGGTTTTCCCAATAGCTTTGATCGAGCATTAGGTCGAACCGGAAGCTATTTGATGGTTCATGGTAAGTGTGATTCAGTTGGTTGTTATGCAATGACAGATCCACAGATAGAAGAGATCTACGGGTTGGTAGAGCTAGCACTTAAGAATGGGCAACCTTACGTAGAGGTTCAAGCTTACCCCTTTAAGATGGAGAAAGCACGTCTCAATCGAGAAAAGCAATCTTTACACTATGAGTTTTGGGATAATTTACAAGAAGGTTATCAAAAATTTGAGCGCTCTCGTCGCCCTCTCGATTATAGTGTGAGCAGTGGGAGATATCTATTTAAGGGATAGGCTTGTCAATTGTGAAAATATTTAGTATCTTATCTGCCTCAACTGAAAAAGATTCAGGTGAGAAACAGTTAGGAAAAGTGGCCGAGTGGTTGAAGGCGTTCGCCTGGAAAGCGGATATACGTTAGTAGCGTATCGAGGGTTCGAATCCCTCCTTTTCCGCCAGATCTATTGAAAAGCTCTTGTTTATATACAAGAGCTTTTTTATGCTTAAAAATGGGTATCTGTGTAAAAAATATCTTTATGCGAACGATTCAAAATCGGAGCTAGTGTTACTAGTTTTAATTCTTTGCAATATAATTCCCTATTTCTAATTATCTATTCTACTCTTTTCTTATAGTTTGTTTTTGTAATACCCCCCTACAAGGGTAAACTTCTTCTTAAGCAAAAATCACTCTTATATAGAGCATATCTAAAATATAATTTTAATTAATTTACATTAATTTAATATTTCTATATTTCCCCTCAAATGTAGCGTCTATTCTAAACAATAAGGGTTTACAAATATTTAATTCTCTATTTTAAGCATTTATTGAAATCATCGGTCATTGACACCATGTTTTTTTAAAATATCATGGTGACTAAATATATAAGCATCATTATTAGCAATATTATTTGTTAATAATGGTGTTTTATTTCGTCTTGGGATTAAAAAAATATTAATTTTTAAAGAGAGTGTTTAGGTATGTCCATGATAGTCGTCGATAGAGCGGGTGCTTCATCTCCATTTGAAATCTCATTAAGTGATTATGTAATTACATCGCCTAATTTAATAAAAATTAAAGAAGATTTAGAGAACTTAAAAAGTACCGAAAGAGTCGGTCAAGACTTAATCTTAATATTTAAGTCTGGACAAAAAGTAGTTCTGTATGGTTTTTACAATGAAGATGAGGAAGGTCATCATAGCGAACTTATTTTTGAAGAGGACTGTGAGTTTTACTGGCTTAATGGGGAAGGGGAGTTTGTTAAAATAGACATCGATCCTTCTTTAATGAGTGAAGTATCGACGGCTGGTGTATCAAAAGAATGTGGTGGTGTACCCTTTTGGGTTTTAGGGCTATTAGGTGGATCCATGGCCGCTTCTATCGTTGCAACAGGCATTTCATCTAATGATTCTGGTTCTTTTACATCATCAGATGATAATGGTTCAAATGGCGGAGCCAATGGTGGTACTAACGGTGGCGTAAACGGCGGCACGAATGGCGGAACTAACGGTGGAACCAATGGTGGTACTAACGGTGGCACGAACGGCGGAACTAACGGTGGCACGAACGGCGGAACTAACGGTGGAACCAATGGCGGTGCAAACGGTGGCACGAATGGCGGTACTAACGGTGGAGCCAATGGTGGTACTAACGGTGGCGTAAACGGCGGCACGAATGGTGGTGCAAATGGTGGTACTAACGGTGGTGTAAACGGCGGCACGAATGGTGGCACCAATGGTGGTGCGAATGGCGGTGCGAATGGTGGAACCAATGGTGGCACAAACGGTGGAACCAATGGTGGTACTAACGGCGGAACCAACGGTGGTGCAAATGGCGGAGCCAATGGTGGTACTAACGGTGGTGCAAACGGTGGTACGAATGGTGGAACTAACGGTGGCGTAAACGGCGGCACGAATGGTGGTGCAAACGGTGGCACGAATGGCGGTGCGAATGGTGGAACCAATGGTGGCACAAACGGTGGAACCAATGGTGGTACTAACGGCGGAACCAACGGTGGTGCAAATGGCGGAGCCAATGGTGGTACTAACGGTGGTGCAAACGGTGGTACGAATGGTGGAACCAATGGTGGTACTAACGGCGGAACCAACGGTGGTGCAAATGGCGGAGCCAATGGTGGTACTAACGGTGGTGCAAACGGTGGTACGAATGGTGGAACTAACGGTGGCGTAAACGGCGGTACGAATGGTGGTGCGAATGGCGGTACCAACGGTGGCACGAATGGCGGTGCGAACGGCGGAACTAACGGTGGAACCAACGGTGGTGCAAATGGCGGAGCCAATGGTGGTACTAACGGTGGTACGAATGGTGGAACTAACGGTGGCGTAAACGGCGGCACGAATGGTGGCACCAATGGTGGTACGAATGGTGGTGCGAACGGCGGAACTAACGGTGGTGCAAATGGCGGAGCCAATGGTGGTACGAATGGTGGAACTAACGGTGGTGCGAATGGCGGAACCAACGGTGGCACGAATGGCGGTGCGAACGGCGGAACTAACGGTGGAATCAATGGCGGTACTAACGGTGGTACGAATGGCGGTGTAAACGGCGGAACTAATGGTGGCACCAACGGTGGTGCGAATGGCGGTACTAACGGTGGAACCAATGGTGGTACTAACGGTGGCGTAAACGGCGGCACTAACGGTGGAACCAATGGTGGTACTAACGGTGGTGCAAATGGCGGAGTCAATGGTGGCACTAACGGTGGAACCAATGGCGGAACCAACGGTGGTGCGAATGGCGGAACCAATGGTGGTACTAACGGTGGTACGAATGGCGGTACTAACGGTGGCACTAATGGCGGTACTAACGGTGGAACCAATGGTGGCACTAACGGCGGAACCAACGGTGGTGCAAATGGCGGAACCAATGGTGGTGCAAACGGTGGCACGAATGGCGGCACGAATGGCGGTRCGAACGGCGGAACTAACGGTGGCACGAACGGCGGAACTAACGGTGGCACAAACGGTGGAACCAATGGTGGTGCGAATGGCGGAACCAACGGTGGAACTAACGGTGGAACCAACGGTGGCACGAACGGCGGTACTAACGGTGGAACCAATGGTGGCACTAACGGCGGAACCAACGGTGGTGCAAATGGCGGAACCAATGGTGGTGCAAACGGTGGTGCGAATGGCGGTGCGAACGGCGGAACTAACGGTGGCACGAACGGCGGAACTAACGGTGGAACCAATGGCGGTACTAACGGTGGTACGAATGGCGGTGTAAACGGCGGAACTAATGGTGGCACCAACGGTGGTGCGAATGGCGGTACTAACGGTGGAACCAATGGTGGTACTAACGGTGGCGTAAACGGCGGCACCAATGGTGGTGCGAATGGCGGAACCAACGGTGGCACGAATGGCGGTGCGAACGGCGGAACCAACGGTGGTGCGAATGGCGGAACCAACGGTGGCACGAATGGCGGTGCGAACGGCGGAACTAACGGTGGAACCAATGGCGGTACTAACGGTGGAGCCAATGGTGGTACTAACGGTGGCGTAAACGGCGGCACTAACGGTGGAACCAACGGTGGTGCAAATGGCGGAGYCAATGGTGGCACTAACGGTGGAACCAATGGCGGAACCAACGGTGGTGCGAATGGCGGAGCCAATGGTGGTACTAACGGCGGAACCAACGGTGGCACGAACGGCGGAACTAACGGTGGCGTAAACGGCGGCACTAATGGTGGAGCCAATGGTGGTACTAACGGTGGAACCAACGGTGGTGCAAATGGCGGCACGAATGGTGGTGCGAACGGCGGAACTAACGGTGGCACAAACGGTGGAACCAATGGTGGTGCGAATGGCGGAACCAATGGTGGTGCAAATGGCGGAACCAATGGTGGTGCGAATGGCGGTGCGAACGGTGGAACCAATGGCGGCACGAATGGCGGTGCGAACGGCGGAACTAACGGTGGAACCAATGGCGGTGCGAACGGCGGAACTAACGGTGGTGCAAATGGCGGAGCCAATGGTGGTACTAACGGTGGAACTAACGGTGGCGTAAACGGTGGCACGAATGGTGGTGCAAATGGTGGTGCAAATGGTGGTACAAATGGCGGAGCCAATGGTGGTACTAACGGTGGCGTAAACGGCGGAACTAACGGTGGAACCAATGGTGGTACTAACGGTGGCACTAATGGCGGTACTAACGGCGGTGAAAATGGCAATCCAAAGCCTTTAGAAGCACCCAAAGACGTTGAATTTAATAATGCTGGCTCAGCAATTACTGGCATAGGTAGACCAGGTGCTAATGTGATAATAAGAGATGAATCGGGTCAGTTAATTAAAGAGGGTACTGTTGATTCTGATGGTAATTTTACAGTTCACCTGGACAAGCCATTAACAGATGGTGAAATTGTACAGGTTAACTTAGAGGATGGGATACAGTTCTCTCCAGCAGTTGATGTTGTTGCACCCAATTTGCCTCTAGAGGAACCAAAGGATCTTGAGTTTAGCAGTGATGGCTCTAAAGTTTCAGGTATTGGTAAACCAGGGGCAACTGTTGTCGTGAAAGACAAAGGTGGTAAAACTATTGGTAAAACAACAGTTGATGCAGATGGTAAATTTACAGTAACTTTGGATAAAGCTTTAACAGATGGAGAAGAAGTAAAAGTTCATTTAGAAGATGGCAATAAAGTTTCGCCAGACGTTAATCTTTTTGCGCCTAATCATCCATTGGCGGCACCTAAATATGTAGAGTTTAGTGATGATGGATCTGAAATTACGGGTTTTGGTAAACCGAATACAAAGGTATGGGCGAGACTTGCTGATGGGTATGTTGTTGGATTTGGTACTGTTAATGAAAATGGATATTTTAAGCTTGATATAGAGGATTCTAATAGTGATCCCCTCACGAATGGTGAAACAGTTTTTGTCTATTTAACCTCTGGAAATAAAGAATCACCAAAAGTGCAAGTCGCAGCACCAGTACTTGCTCTTGAAGAGCCTAAAGATGTTGTCTTTAATGATGATGGCTCAAAAGTGTCAGGTTCAGGTAAACCTGGTTCTAAAGTGATCGTCAAAGATAAAAACGGTAAGGTTATTGGTGAGACTATAGTTAATCCTGATGGTAAATTTACAATAGATCTTGAAGAGTCATTAATAGATGGTGAAGAGATCAAGGTGAATCTAAAAGATGGTGATAGAGAATCTTCAGAAATAGTTGTTAAGGCACCTAATCTTCCATTAGCAAAACCGGAAGATCTTGAATTTAACGCTGATGGCTCAGAAGTCTTCGGTAAAGGAAGACCTGGTTCAACGGTGATTATCAAAGATAAGGGTGGGAAAGAGATTGGTCGAGGAACGGTTGATAGCAATGGTAAATTCAAGGTAGAGCTTGATAAGCCGTTGATTGATGGTGAAGAGATAAAAGTCAATCTTGTTAATGGTGGCAAAACATCTCCAGAAACAGTGATTAATGCACCTAATCTTCCATTAGCAAAACCGGAAGATCTTGAATTTAATGCAGATGGCTCAGAAGTCTCCGGTAAAGGAAGACCTGGTTCAACGGTGATTGTCAAAGATAAGGCTGGGAAAGAGATTGGTCGAGGAGCGGTTGATAGCAATGGTAAATTCAAGGTAGAGCTTGATAAACCGTTGATTGATGGTGAAGAGATAAGAGTCAATCTTGTTAATGGTGGCAAAACATCTCCAGAAACAGTGATTAATGCACCTAATCTTCCATTAGCAAAACCGGAAGATCTTGAATTTAATGCAGATGGCTCAGAAGTCTCCGGTAAAGGAAGACCTGGTTCAACGGTGATTGTCAAAGATAAGGCTGGGAAAGAGATTGGTCGAGGAGCGGTTGATAGCAATGGTAAATTCAAGGTAGAGCTTGATAAACCGTTGATTGATGGTGAAGAGATAAGAGTCAATCTTGTTAATGGTGGCAAAACATCCCCAGAAACAGTGATTAATGCACCTAATCTTCCATTAGCAAAACCGGAAGATCTTGAATTTAACGCTGATGGCTCAGAAGTCTTCGGTAAAGGAAGACCAGGGTCAACTGTGATTATCAAAGATAAGGCCGGGAAAGAAATTGGCCGAGGAACGGTTGATAGCAATGGTAAATTCAAGGTAGAGCTTGATAAACCGTTGATTGATGGTGAAGAGATAAAAGTCAATCTTGTTAATGGTGGCAAAACATCCCCAGAAACAGTGATTAATGCGCCTAATCTTCCATTAGCAAAACCGGAAGATCTTGAATTTAACGCTGATGGCTCTCAAATTACAGGTAAAGGTAGACCAGGGTCAACGGTAATTATCAAAGATAAGGCAGGGAAAGAAATTGGTCGAGGGACGGTTGATAGCAATGGTAAATTTAGGGTAGAGCTTGAAAATCCGTTAACTGATGGTGAAGAGGTAAAAGTCAATCTTGTTAATGATAGTAAAAATTCACCAAATGCAACGATTAATGCGCCCAATATTCCATTGGAAGGTCCGGAAGATGTGGAGTTTAGCAGTGATGGCTCCGCAATTACCGGAATAGGCAAGCCGGGAGCTACGGTTGTGGTTAAAGATGAAGGAGGGCAGAAAGTAGGCGAAGGTATTGTTAATCCTGATGGTAAATTTACAGTTAACTTAGATAAGCCATTTGTTGATGGTGAAAAGGTGAAAGTAAATTTAGTGGAAGGTAATAAAGTCTCTTCAGATGTGACTATAACAGCTCCAATAAAAGCATGGGATATTACAGATGTTGTTAATGAAGATGCTTATATAGCGACTTTTGAAAAGATGGGTACTAGGAAAAAACATGTTACTAACGCTGATGGGCATGATTTTACTAACTTTGCTTATCCTGGTAAGGATCTGCTCTTTACCCCAGAAGGGGAGCCAACAAAAGATTATTATGAATTAGAAGTATATACAAAAGGTCTTACTCCCGATGAATTTAAGCAAGGTAGTATAGCGCTTAAGTATTGGAGTGTTTCTAATAATAAAGGGAGTTACCTTGAAATTGAGACGATTGATTTCAATGATCCTAGAGTAAAAATGGAGGAGAAAGGAGATTATACAGTCGTATACTTTTCTGCCTCAGACTTTATGGATGCAAAGAAAATCCAAGAACTGAAAGATAATGATGCTTTTTTTGGTGAAAATACACACTTTATGTTCACTTATACTGCTGGTTTTAGTGTTGATCGTTATCGTGCTGTTAATTTAATTCGTTATAAACCTGTTATCGATCCACTTGAGTCAGAAGGAAATTACTTAAAAGAGAGTATTATTTCTGAAATAGGAGAAAATGATTTAAAGGTTACAAAAGTTAATGGCCAGAAAATCTCTTCTCAAGGGGTTAAAGGAGAGTATGGAACGTTATTTATGGAAGCTGACGGAGCTTATACTTATAAGCCCAATGGCAATATTAATAACATCGGTCATACTGATCGCTTTGAGATCACTGTTTCTGATTCGAAAGGGATAGAGGTTACAAAAGAGCTAGGTTTTGAGATCAAAGAAGGTATATCTATTGAGCCCTCAATGGCCCCTCTCTCTCTGGCGGATACTGAAGATTCTCTTTTAGATGAGGTTGATCAATTTAGTGATGAAGAAGAGTCTAGAGAGGAAGATCTTACAGATTTACCTTCTCTTGAAGACTTACTATCGCTTGAAGCTGATGATCTAGTTCCTTCTTTAGAGGATAGTCAAGGTGATGAAACAATCCCTAAAGATCTATTAATATCTGATAATAATAGAACTGAAGTTACATCAGATAATGTTATTGATCTTCCACCAGTAGTTGATCCTCTAGAAGACTTACTGGATGTTGATAAAAACATTATTTAATTGTATTAACTATTATTGAGTGTTAGAGCTCATTATAAAAAGCAGAAATGGATATTTCATTTCTGCTTTTCTTTATGCATTGAGTTTTAAAGGATGGATTAAAAGCTAATTTTTTTTAATCATTGATTTAACATTATTTAACAATTCATGAAGCCTTTCTATATAGATATCTTTTCTTTTAATTGTTATTTTTTTATAAGGTGTAAAAAACTCATTTTTTATTTTAAGGATATCGGATTACTCCCGTTTTTGTTTTTTTGAGATATTTATGTGAAAATTATTTGTGTTTTCTTCTAGTATTGCGAATAAGTATAAAATAAATGGAATAAAATTCTCTTTTAACTGAAAATCTAAAATTATGGAAAGTCGCATATTTTCAGGCTGAATTGATTATTGTCATTAAATAAATAATAAAAATTGCAAATAAATGTAAAAAATATGTGTGAAATTGTTTGAAATTACACTCTATAAAATATAATATTGTCACCTCTTTATGTTAACTGAATGGTTTATTACATGAACAAGGTCTATAAAATTATCTGGAGCAGAGTCTTAAATGATTGGGTTGTTACATCTGAAAAGAGTAAGAGCCAAGGTAAAGCATCTAAAAGTACGAAGATGGGGAAAATTGCGGTCGCAACGACTCTCTTATCAGCAACACTAGGGGTTGCAAGTGGAGCGGAAGGATCGTTGAATATCTCTAATGAGAATCAAGATTATCTTGGTTATGATACCTATTCGAAGAATGGAAATGGTATTGATACACTTGTAAAAGGTGTGGTTTATGATCAAAAAATTACAGGTGATCAAGATGTAGTTTTTACTGCGCCTAATGCTAAGTATAATCCGACAAGAGTTAATAAAAATTTTGATTCAGGGCTTGTTTATTTACCTGAGCCATCAGGTGGAAGTGACGATTATGAGGTTGGAAGAAATTATGAGTTATCCCAAAAACTTGTAACTGAAAATGATGTTCAATTTAATGAGGGATGGGCGGTTGTCAGTACAGGCCATGATGATCGCTATGGTCGTAAAATTCTCTTAAAAAATAGTGGAGAGCCAAATGAGTATGATGGTGATACGATCGTTAAAGAGAATGCTTACCTCACTGTAGGTGAAAATCCGAAAGCAGATAATGGTGAAAAAGGTGATCGAGGTCTGCTTGGAAAAAACAATAATCTTCTTATTGAAGATTATAGTCAGGTAGTACTCTATAGCCATGAAGTGGTGAATAACCTAAGCTTTGATGCGAAAGATGCAGAAAGAATGTATCGCGATGATGAGGACACAACAAAATGGTTCTTCCCAAATGCGGCCACTTATAAGGGAGCTCAGAATCCAGATTTTGACTTTCTCTACTACGCAATCCCTAATCAGCCACCAGGTGGATCGGTTACGGTGACTAATGGTGCTTCACTATTAGTGAATGGAGAAACTAATTTTAAGGGGAATGGCAGTTTCAATACCGATTTAACCGCATTTGATGCAGTAGTTGACCTTAAGGAAGATGCGCTTTTTGATCGGGGTAACTTAAATGTGTTTGATGGAAGTAAAGCAACAGCACATAAAAATTTAACCTTTACAGGGCTCTATTCTGGATTAATGGTAAGGGCAGCAGAGTTAACTGTGGAAGGAAAGGTTACTAAAGTTCCTACGAAAGATGAGAGTGTAAATAGTCAAAATAGTGATGGTAAAGGTGATTTTACAATTACTACTGGAGCGAAAGTCCATTTCAAAGATGAAGTTGATCTTTATAGTACTGCTTTAAAAATTGATGATGGAAATGCTTTTTCTCATGGTAGCGCACTCCCTATACATGGTGGTATAGAGAATCAGCCTGTAGCAGGCTGGTACAAGGGAAATAGCAGACCTTCAACAGTCATTGCCGATAAGAGCATTATTTTAAAAGGCAAAGAGTCTGAATTTGCATTGATTGGTTCCGAGCTTAAGATCAATGAAAATTTCACGATTAATAAAGATGGAATGGATTTCTTTACATTAGGCGGGGAGTTAACCGTTAATGGTGATAAAGGGCTCAGTTTTGAAGCCGCTGCTAATGCGGTTTTACTCGCTACCGAATTTGATCTTTCCACAATGAGCGTTTCTGAAGGTGGTAAGGTATTAGCAGCAGCAAACGATCTTAAAGTTAAGAAAGATTTTGTTTTAGACAAAGATGCTCAATTTATTGATGCGACTACAGCAGATGGCGAAAAGGGCGGATACTTACACTTCCCCGGAGATTATGCACATCATGGGTTAACGTTTGACGAAATGCTAAATGTGATGGCGGGTCAGATGTCAAATGATCCTAATGAACTAACAAAGAATGAGTTAGATAATCTAGCATTTGATATCAATAAAATCGGTTCTCTAACAATCGGTGGAAACGCACTATTAAAAGAAAATGCTCTCTATAAAGCTAATGCGGATGTAGAAGTTAAGGGTGAGCTTAATCTTCATAAAACTAGTAACTTCTTTGTCCATAAAGGTGATGCAAAAATCCATAATGGGACAGAGATTGCAGGAACGATCGGTATCGATAATGGTCATACCTTTAGTTTTGAGAGTGGAACTGTTGGCTTTGAACAAGATCAGAGTAATATCTTAGGGACACTTGCGATTAATGGTGCGGGGACTATGCTCGCTATTAAAGATCGTAAGCTTAGTGATGCATCTAATAGTGGTACCATCTTAATCAGCGAAGGCGCTATTTTTAAAGCTTCTGGCAATAATACTATCTCTAATCTTGACAACAGAGGTGCTGTCTATATTGGTAGTGCGGTTGAGGGTAGCAAAAATGGAATGCTAACGATAGAAGGAGACTACTCTGGCGCAGATGGAAGCGTACTCTACTTCGGTAATCTCGACGCTAGAAAAGAGAATTATAATAATCCGATGGATTATGGGCATAAGGATCTTTTATGGGTGAAAGGTAATGCCAATGGTAAAAGTGAAGTTCGTTTTACTCAAAATGCAAAACTGAGTAATTTAGGTTTTATTACAGATAAAGGTATTCTGTTAGCACAGATCGATGGTAAGTCTGACTTAGATTTATCAATGGCTAAGGATCAACGTTTAACTGATGGTGGAACGGAATATACTTTAGTGGGGCGTGCGGGGCAAGATACTTTAGATACGGGTAAAAATAGCTGGTACCTCAGTAATGAGAAGTTTGATGGCACATTGCCATTAACGCCGATCGAGCCTATTGAACCTGATGTCCCGCTAACTCCATTAGAGCCTGTAGAACCTGTTAAGCCTACTGAACCTGAGATAGTCATTCCTGATGAACCAGAAATGTGTTTTCCTAAGGCTAGATCTGCTATGAGTTTCTGTGAACCAGAAGTACCTGAAATTCCAGAAACACCTGAGTCTCCAGAAACACCTGAGACTCCAGAAGTACCTGAGACTCCAGAAGTACCTGAGACTCCAGAAGTACCTGAGACTCCAGAAGTACCTGAGACTCCAGAAGTACCTGAAAYTCCAGAAACACCTGAGTCTCCAGAAACACCTGAGACTCCAGAAGTACCTGAGACCCCAGAAACACCAGAGACTCCAGAAGTACCTGAGACCCCAGAAACACCAGAGACCCCAGAAACACCTGAGACTCCAGAAGTACCTGAGACTCCAGAAGTACCTGAGACTCCAGAAGTACCTGAAATTCCAGAAACACCTGAGACTCCAGAAACCCCTGAGACTCCAGAAGTGCCTGAGACTCCAGAAGTACCTGAGACTCCAGAAGCACCTGAGACTCCAGAAGTACCTGTGACTCCAGAAGTACCTGAGACTCCAGAAACACCTGAGACTCCAGAAACACCTGAAACTCCCGGTGAAACTGAGAAACCCGGTGAAACTGAGAAACCAGGAGAAACTGAGAAACCAGGAGAAACTGAGAAGCCAGGAGAAATTGAGAAGCCAGGAGAGACTGAGAAACCAGGAGAAGCTGAGAACCCAGGAGAAACTGATAAGCCAGAAGAAACTGAGAAACCAGGAGAAACTGAGAAGCCAGGAGAAACTGAGAAGCCAGGAGAAACTGAGAAACCAGGAGAAACTGAGAAGCCAGGAGAAACTGAGAAGCCAGGAGAAACAGAGAAGCCAGGAGAAACTGAGAAACCAGGAGAAACTGAGAAGCCAGGAGAAACGGAGAAGCCAGGAGAAACTGAGAAACCAGGAGAAACTGAGAAACCAGGAGAAACTGAGAAGCCAGGAGAAACTGAGAACCCAGGAGAAACTGATAAGCCAGAAGAAACTGAGAAACCAGGAAAAACTGAGAACCCAGGAGAAACTGATAAGCCAGAAGAAACTGAGAAACCAGAAGTACCTAATACTCCGGAGGTATCTGAGACTCCTGAAGAAAATGAAGAGACAGAAGTCAACGAAAATCCTGGTAAGAATGACAACCCAGATACCTGTGATGCGCGTTCTGTGACTGGGTGCTCAGGTGATAATAAGGGTGAACCAAAGCCCAAAAAAGAGGTTTATATTCCTGAAGCATCGGCTTATCTTGCAAACTTAATTGCTGCGAATGAGATGTATACTTTGAAGTATCATGAGAAGCAATATCTCGATGGTTATGATGGTGTTTGGTCACGGTTGAAAGGAAGCTTTACTAGCTTCAAGCTCGATAATGACCATGATTTGAGCGCTAACATCGATATGTTCACTCTCCATTTAGGACGTGATCTTTGGCATGATGATAAGTTAACATTAGGTGTGATGGCAGCTTACGGTTACACAACTGGTAAGAGTCAGAATGCTTATAATGGGCGAAAAGCAGATCATAATAGCCAAGGTTTTGCACTAGGTGCTTATGGAAGCTATGAGTTTAATGAAAATAGCTATATCGATACTTGGGTGCAATATGTCTTTATGCGTAATAAGGTCTATGGCTTTAATACCCCGGTGCAGAAGTATAACCTAAAAGGTTTAACTGCATCGATTGAAGCGGGTTATGCTTTTGAGGTGAATGATACCTTTAGAATTCAACCTCAAGCACAGTTTATCTGGATGGGAGTGAAAGATAAAGTTCATGCTGACTCTCGCGGAACGAAGGTTCAAAGTCGTAGTAATAACCTTCAATCTCGTGTCGGTGTTCGTTTCTACAATGATGGGGAGAACTATATTCCATTTGCTGAAGTGAACTATATTCATAACAGCAAGAAATATAATGTAAATTTTGAAGGAGAGCTCAATCAGAACAAGTTTACGGCAGCAGGATCGAAAAACCTCTATCGGTTAGAGCTAGGAATGACGACGAAGCCAAAAGATGGTTGGACGGCATCAGGATCGATCTCTTATACACAAGGAGGTTCTTCTTATCGCAATACAAGCTTTAAGATTGATTTACGTTACGATTTTTAATCCCTATCTGCCGGTAGAAGTGCTATTGCCTATTAAATAGCTTTCTATTGGTAGCTTTAGAATATTGATAGCCCTCAGTAGTTTAGACTGCTGAGGGTTTTTTAATTATTGATATTTTAATTTATTAAAATCTAGCTGTTTTTATAAAGAATTACTTAATATTTTATTTTAAATAGAGGTATGCTATCGAATATCATATTGTATTTACTTAAAGGAGAAAAAGCTGATGATTTCTTTAGGAATACTTAGAAGTTATAAACTCCCAGGCATGAGCGATAGGTTAATTGCTATGACAGCTAAGGAGATTAATGGTGATGCTATTTTTTTTAATATTGAAGGTGTCGATTTTGATAAAAAGATTATAAAAGGTCTTCGTTTAAAAAATGGTATGTGGGTTGAGTCAGTCTCTCTCTTTCCTGATATTTTTTTTAATGATTTACCCCAAAGTAATGCGCTTTATCAGAAGTATCTGCAATTGGAAAGAGTGAGTAATCGACGATTGTTAATACATCATCGAACAATCGATAAGGCAGGGTGTAACTCCCTATTTAAAAATTATCCAGATATTATGCCTCATCTTGTACCGACCTTTAGTGTTGATAAAGTATCTCAGATAATTGCGCATCTCGAGCAGTATCGACGTATTGTTTTAAAGCCAAATAGTAGCCACAAAGGGTATGGAATTAAGTTTATTCGACAGTACGACGATACAAAGTACGAATTACTTCATGAGACAGGTAAAATAGAGCTATTAACAGTTACCGAGTTGAGCGCTACTTTAGAGAAATTACTCCCAGAAAAAAGATACCACATACAACCAGAAATTATCTCTCACCTAAAAGGTACTAATTTTCCATTTGTTATACGATCCTATATGGGGCGAGGCATAAATGGACAGTGGCACAATCTATTTAACTATGCCGCTATGGATTATCAAACGGGTGGTGTAGTGAATGTAAGCATTGGTAGCGCTTTACAGTTTTTCCCTAACTTTCTTGAGAGGCAATTTGAGCCAGAGGCGCGAGAAGTTTTTATAAAAAAACTTCGAGAATTAAGTTTCAAGATAGTAAAAGCTTATCAGGAAAACTTAGATGAAGAGATTGATGCTGTAGGTATTGATTATGTGATTGATCCTGATGGAAAACCGTATATGGTTGAAATTAACTATTATCCAGGTACACGACCTCATAATGATCTTTGTACCTATAATCAAGTCCGTTTTGCTGAATATCTTTGTCGGGAAGGTCTTAACATTATGAATAGGGATCTGTAATAAAGCAGATTTTATTTCGTATTTTAACTTGTTGTTTTTAAAGTAAATGTCAAAATAGATGAGTTGCAGAAGAATCATGTCGATTTTGTGATATTTTAGATTGCGGTGATTGAGTTACTTTTACTTCATTACGACTTGCTGATATATGTCGTTTTATAGGGAAGGGCTTTAGAAGAGCCGTTTTCTGATTTTAGAGTATTGTTTATTAAGTTTTTATTTGAGTTTTAGGGGTTATTTAATGAATTTTTATCAGAAGCAGCGCAGATGGGAAGTCATTCGTCCAGGAGTTGCCAACGTCTCACACTATATTTATCACGACATCAATCGAGAGGGTAATTATGATTTAAATGCAAAGCCCATGATGATTGTTGCTGTAAAAATGACTAGACCGGATGGTTCCTATAGAATTCGACGATCTAATATTAATGGGTTTGTAAACTTTATTAATACTATAGTCGATCAATCGAATTCAGAAGTCTATAATCAAATTGATGTGCGAGAGCCGGGAGAATACACCTTCGAGGTGCAAGTTCCCGATGGTTGGTATGTTACAAGTGGTAATGCAATTCAAAAAATAACCTATGTCGAAGCCCCAAATACACGACCAGGTATTATCTGTTTAGAAACACCAACGCCTGTAGGATTAGCCCAGAGAGTTATAGTAAGTGGTAAAGTTTTCAAGAGAGTAGGCGGAGATCTTGAGAAGGTAGTTGATCAAGAAGTGATAGTAAGAGCTATATTTGAAAATGGATTGAGCGAGAAAGTTGAATTAAAAGATGGTCGATATTCTTTTGATGTTGGTAATTATAAAGGGACAATGACGTTATTTTTTGAGTCTGATTTTGGTGAATGTGCTCGAATGATTGATGTTGGTATCTATCCTATCAACCTTTCAGCAACTATTTTAGGTGAAGCTAGTCGAGATTTACAAAAAAGTGATGTGACAGTTGTTGATTTTGAAGATATAACGGTAGCACCTATCCAGAAAGTTCCAAATGGCATTGCAGGCGTCAATTGGCATAACTTAATCGTTTGCGACAATAAGCTATATAACGGTGAAGGATATAATAATGGTTGTATTGATGGGAGTTATGTGGGTTACAATACTTCGGGATATCCGGTGACCATCGAGTTAGAAGAGGGGTTTGATTTTTATGGTGCTTACTTCTCTGTTGCTTGGCTCAGTAGCGCGGAGGGGGAAACATTATCTGTAGAGGTTTGGAGAGGGGATCAGCATGTTACAAAAGAAGAATTTACCCTATCAGCACTAGGACCTTTTTGGTTAGATGCTAAATGGGCTAATGTCACCAAAATCGTATTAAGTACAAAGCATTATTGGCAGTTTGTAGTTGATCATATCAAAATTGGTGTTTGATTGGACCATATCTAAAATGAAAAGATAGTAGTCGTTACCTAAGAGAGGAAAGAGTCGGTTTCAGTGTAAGGTGATTCCGGCTCTTTTTTATTTAACACTATTTTTATTAGTGGTTTTATCACCGTTTTATGAAAGAGAGGATCGATAGCGCTATGCACGATGGAAAATTGTGAAAGCATTAATGATCGGTTAGATTCTATTTATTAATAGAATGATCTACTCAAACAATAAAAGCACTTCTTATAGGAAGATAAGGGGGTAATTTGATCTGCCTAAAAGCTAAGCTTCTATTAGTTTTCGTTTCCTAACTATTAATTAAATAAAATCACACTAATACTTCACATGATTAACTATCAGCAAAATAATCATACTTGATTTACAAAGACGATTTTTCTAAAAACCACTTATATTTTCAAATATTGATTTGGAATAGGCGTTGCGATAATCTCCCTAAACGTGATAACGCTATCGATCATTTCTCATATTGAATGAGATTTATTAATATTGCAACTACTTGTTTTTCTTTTGGATTATTTTATAAAAAGAGGTGTCGACAAAATAGATATTAAAGAGAAGCTATCTATTTGAGCTATAAGGAATCCTTAAAAGGTTATTGAAAGTGATTAATGAAGAGGATTAATCCTATATATTTAAGAAATGTATAAAAAATGTATAAAAACGTATAAAAGATGCAAAAAAGATAAAAGGTTATAATAAATTATAAAATGATGGCGTTAAAGATAAGGTTTTGTTGTTGCTTGTAAATATCTAGAGAAAATGGTGAATAATAGTTATTGCTAGTAATCTTTAGGAATTTAGACAGAATCTTATATTGAAGAAAGAAGGGAGCGACTTATTGACACCATTCCTTTAAAATAGATCCTCAAGTAGAAATATCGCTTAATGGCGGCTTAAGAGTGACAAGGTATTGGTATCTATAAGTGTGTATCGTTAAAGTGATGACGATCACTATAGTTATAGTGGAGTTTCATAGTGGAGTTGACGTGAATGCTTTGGTGCTATTTGAGCTGTGGTTAAGGGGATAGATTATAGATTTCTTAGTGAAGAGCAATAAGAGGAGAGATTTGATGCAAACAGTGGTAGGAATTATAGGGATTACAGGCCGTATGGGGCAGGTATTGAGTGAAGAGATCACAAAGCGGGAAATGCTTAAGCTTGGTTCTTCCTATAGTAAGGAATTAGCAGAAAGCAGTACATTAGCTACGGTGTTTAAAGAGAATGATGTTGTGGTAGATTTCTCTAATGCTGCGCTTGTGCCGGAGATCATTACTGCCGCACTTAACGATCCGAAACCTCTAATTATCTGTACTACGGGATGGGATCAAACATTACTGATGCCTCAAATTGATCAATTGGCTCAAAAAGTCCCCGTTATCTTAGCAACTAATACCAGTATTGGGGCGGCAATACAGCGCTATATTGTTAAAGTTGTTGCTAAAGCGTTGGGTGAAGATTTTGATATTGATCTCCATGAGAGCCATCATCGCTTTAAAGTCGATAGTCCATCAGGAACAGCGACAACACTGCTTGAAGATATTGTATCAGCTAAAGCAGATGCATTTAATAAGCAATATAGCCCTTATCAAGTAGGTGATGGTGCACGAGAAGCAGATAAAATAGGAGTTTCTGTTACACGTGCCGGCTCGATCGTAGGAGAGCATGAGGTGACATTTACCAGTTTAGAGGAGCAGATCTCGATTAAACATACCGCATTTGATCGCGCGCTCTTTGCTAAAGGTGCCCTTAAATGTGTTGAGTGGTTAAGTCAGGGGCAAAAACCAGGACGTTACACGATTTTTGATGTTCTCAATCTTCATTAGATTTTAATCGTAGCGATCTCTCTTTAGTTAGCTATTGCCTTTAATTGCTAATACTTGTGAGAGAATAGTTGTGAGCGATATTTCTCTTTTTAAAGATGGATCTTAAGATTTCTTTAAGAAAAATAGAATAGAGTCTCCTTATACTATCTATATAGATATAGATATAGATATAGATATAGATATAGATATAGATACTAATGTATGGATTATATGTATAGATAGAAGTGCAATAGATCTTGATAATGGCTATCGAGGTCTCCATATATTGATATATTAACTAGATTAGCTAACTAAACTCGTTAATTAAGATTACTTCGATGAGCGCTAAGAATCTATACGACAGCCTTATCATTAAAATAATAGGTAATAGGAAGGATAAAGATGAGCCAACAACTCTATATAAATGGCAAACCCGCTTCTCTTTTACAGAGAATCTTAGCTGCTGTGATCGGTATCGGAGCGCTCATTGTCTTTGCTTTTTTTGGGCTCGCTGTTTTTGTGATCGGCTTAGGTGTGACTGCCGTGTTAGCGGTGATCTTTTTTTGGAAAACACGAAAAATTAGAAAGCAGGTGCGAGAAGGTATGGCGCGAATGCAGGAAGAGGGAAATGCTGATTTTTCTCAATTTTATGGTCAACAGCAACAGCGTCCTCAGAAAGAATCTAAAAAAGGTGAGCTCTATGAAGGGGAGTATAAAGAGTTATAACTTTTTGTAGAAGTTTATCAAAGATGATTAAAAATAATTGATTTCTCAGTATCTTTTTAGCGGGGATTAATGTATCATTTTTGCGGAATTATTATATTGCATTGATATATCGGATCTATTTTATTATGTAATGTTAATGGATTAATTAAGAGATTAATTAAGATTTTGAGTAATAAGTTGAATAATGGGTTAATGACTTGATTTAATAGGTTAATTTAATAAGGTTTGTTGATGATGTTAGATCGATGGTCTCTATTAGTTAAGATCTATTAATTAAGATATTCAATAGCTCGGAGTTAAGACTATTAAACGATTAACTGTAATATTGATAGAAGAAAAGGTATTGCACTATTAGTAATGATGCGATCTATGATCACCTACAGTCGATGAGTGAAGCTTATTGCACAATTAAAGTGCGAGTCTCAATTGAAAGCTTGAATGGTAAGCGAAAAACTGATTGACTGTGTAGCTATATAATTTTATGTGACTCTATTGAATGATCTTTTAAGGTCCTCAATTAATAGGAAGATGGATCGATAGCTAATCGATATCTATTATGAGAGTGGAGCCATATGGGGATTAATCGATAGGGTATTCTCTAACGTTGTATGTGTTGGATTAGACCGAGCTCACCTCAATTGTGAGCTAGGATGTGAAGAGGAAGATAGATGAAGAATCAAGAGTTTCGTGGTTTCACACCTTATGAGATTAAAGAAGGTGAAGAGTATATGAATGAGGCGCAACGTGAGCATTTTAAATTAATTTTAGAAGGCTGGCGCGAAGCATTAGTTCAAGAGGGTGAAAAGACCGTGAACAATATGCAAGATGAAGCCTTTAACCTTCCTGATCCTAATGATAGAGCAACACAAGAGGAAGGCTTCTCTTTAGAATTGCGTACTAGAGATCGTGAGCGTAAACTGCTTTCCAAAATTGAGAAGACCCTTCGTCGCCTCGGTTTAGATGATTATGGATATTGTGATATGTGTGGTGTTGAGATCGGTATTCGTCGTTTAGAAGCTAGACCAACGGCAGAACTCTGCATCGACTGTAAAGAGATTGAAGAGCAGAAAGAGAAAGCACGTATCAATTAGTTTTACACAAGATAACGAACGAAGAAGAGACCAGTCCTAAAGGGGCTGGTTTTTTTGTGGGCGTGTACTCTTGTGAAAAAGAGGATGATTATGAGGGTTGTCCTCTTGGTTTGTCTAAAAGGTATGCTTTTATTTCATAAAAGAGGGCAATGTTGCAATAAGAGCTACTGGGGAAAGATAATAATTTATGTCTAGATATTATCCATTCAGGTGGTGGCAATGAAGCTTCATTCATCTTAATTGATTGATAATCATAGGGTAAATTTTATTTTTTGGGATGCATTATCTGTTGATTACTAATTGAGCAATATTTTGTTTGACAGAAAAGAGAGAATTTTCTATTATACAACTCCTCAGACAGAAACAACAAAAATTGTCTGGGGCTATAGCTCAGTTGGTAGAGCGCTTGCATGGCATGCAAGAGGCCGTCGGTTCGATTCCGACTAGCTCCACCATAAAGTCCCTATCGTCTAGAGGCCTAGGACACTGCCCTTTCACGGCGGCAACCGGGGTTCGAATCCCCGTAGGGACGCCATATTTAAGAAGCCTGCATCATGTGATGCAGGCTTTTTTGTTTTGATCTTATCAATCGCTAAAGTAGGGCTATTTACCGGCACCCGTTTTCTGGAAGGTTGCGATAGTAAGATCCGGCAGCGTTTAGCCTCTTTGGTTCTGATGAATCGCACTTTAGATAATTTTTATCCTTGATACTTTTTTGCACATCTTTTTTCTAGATAATTGAAAAGAGTAGAAAATGGGGAAGCTCGCTATTTAACGAAGATCTCTCTTAAAAAGGGATGATTTATCTAAAGAAGTTATCCACAAAACGTGATAATATATTGAGTCCTAATCGCTTGAGAGGATATCGCCCCTTATGTCTCCCCGTACGATCTATTTTATCTTAGGCCTACTGCCCTTAGCGGCGATCGCTTATGCTAAGTTTTATCTCGAAGATATTCAGTTATTAGAGCCATGCCCGTACTGCATGCTACAACGGGGAATATTGCTTCTCTTTACAGCACTCTTTTGGTTGAGTGGGCTCTTTGTGCAGCGAGGCTCGCGCTTTATCGCCTCCCTCTCTTCACTTCTTTTTGTTATTGTGGGTGCTCTGGGGCTCTTGATTGCCGGCAAACATATCTATCTTCAACTCAATCCCGTCGATACATTAGGCTGCACCCAAACAACTTTGGCGATTACGGAAGTTTTTGATTATCAAATTGTGAAAGATCTTCTCTTAACGGGGGGAGATTGTAGTACTATCGATTGGACTTTCTTAGGTTTAACCATTCCGATGTGGACGGCGGTTCTTTTTCTTCTATTGACGATAATTGGGTTATTGATGAATCGTTATATGCGTCACAATGTTGTACGACGACCCTACTATTAACATTTATCAGTGATCGCCACTACTATTGGTGGCGCTATGGGGATATGAATGCAATTGGTCGTATCATTAAGTTATTAGGGCAGAGGTTTAGTAAGGATTATCACTATGCAGAACAGAGTGCAGAACAACATTATTAATCTTGAGGATATCAACCTCAGTTTTGGATCGAGAGAGATCTTTAAAAATCTCTCATTAGCGATTCCAGAAGGAAAGATTACCGCAATCTTAGGGCCATCTGGCTCCGGAAAGACAACTTTGCTTCGCCTTTTAAGTGGTCAGATCCTGCCTAATTCTGGCAAAGTCACTTTGATGGGGGAGAATGTAGGTACAATCTCAGAGCGGAATCTCTATAAGATTAGAACCAAAATGGGGGTTCTCTTCCAATCAGGTGCGCTCTTCACCGATATGACGGTTTTTGACAATGTCGCTTTCGCCTTGAGAGAACATACTAAACTTGATGAGTCGATGATCAATACCTTGGTGCTCTTAAAGCTCCAATCGGTCGGATTGCGTGCGTTAAAGGATTCTTTTCCAGGGCAACTTTCCGGAGGGCAGGCGCGTAGAGCAGCTTTAGCACGGGCTATAGCGCTCGATCCGGCACTACTTCTTTATGACGAGCCCTTTGCTGGACAAGATCCCATCTCGATGGGGGTTTTGATTCGTCTTATTAAGAATCTTAATGATGCCTTAAAAATTACAAGTGTTGTGATCTCGCATGATGTTGAGGAAGTTCTCTCTATTGCAGATCATGCCTGTATTTTAGGGGAGGGGCGAATTATCGCTTATGGTTCGCCGGAAGAGATTCGCCATCATCAAGATCCTTGGGTCAAACAATTTATTAATGGAGAGTCAGATGGACCTGTTCCTTTCCATATCCCCACAAAACCGTTAGAGGAGGTTCTATTTTGAGTAATATTATCACCATGACTGGAGAGAAGAGTCGGGGATTAGTTAAGAATCTCGGTGAAGCGACGCTTCTACTTGTCAATATTTTAATGAACTCTTGGTATCTCTTTAAGAAGCCACGTCTCTTTGTTCGACAGGTCTATCAGTTAGGGATTCTCTCTCTTCCTATTATTCTCTTATCGGGGCTCTTTGTGGGAATGGTGCTCTGTTTCCAAGCCTTTGTAAACTTGATCAACTTTGGTGCGGAAGCTTCTGTTGGAACCATTGTGGCATTAGCGCTCTTTCGTGAGTTAAGCTCTGTTTTAACGGCGCTCCTCTATACAGGAAGAGCAAGCTCCTCATTGACCGCAGAGATTGGCTTAATGCGAGCTACAGAGCAGTGGGCAAGTTATGAATTAATGGCGATCAATCCCGTGCAATATATCTTAACGCCCCGTTTCTGGGCCGGCGTTATTGCGGTACCTATCCTCGCGCTTCTCTTTAGTACGATCGGTATTATTGGTGGATATGGTGTTGCGACCATCTCTTTAGGGGTAGATGGGGGTGCTTATTGGTCCCAAATGAAGTCAGGTGTCGATTTTGGTGTCGATATCGGGCTTGGGGTGGTTTTAAAAAGTTTTGTTTTCGGTATAATATCGAACCTCGTTGCGCTTTATATCGGATTAAAAGGGAGAGCAACCGCTAGCGGAATTGCTCGGTCGACGACCGATACAGTGGTTATTTCGTCACTATTGATCTTAGTGGCTGATTTCCTCTTAACAGCGATGATCTTTGGAGTATAGCGATTATTGATCTTCTATAGGGTGATGCTCTATAGCATTTTATGATTGCAATACACGCAACTTAAGATCAATTCCTTTTGCCGATTTTTAGAATTTAGAGTCTTACATATGATGAAATTTAGTTGGAAAAATTGCTTAGAAATTCTTGCGCTACAGATGTCGGAGGAAGAGTATAGCATGTGGATTTCACCACTTGAGGTGGTCTTCAAAGATGACCATGTCATGGTGCTTGCTGCAAATGAAATTGTACTTCGTGGTGTTCAAACTAAATTCAAGACATTATTAGAAAATGCCATTGTTGATGAGAGTGGTTTTGATATTGAGATTCGTTACGGATTAGGGACCGAATCTGAATATGAAGATCACCAAGTGAAGAAGCAGAGTAAACGAACAACTCGCCGTACAGGACGAGCGCGCAATGTTACAAAGGATTCTATTCGTGAGCAATCGATAGAGACGAGTAACCTCAACCCTGATTTCAGTTTTGATAACTTTGTGGAAGGGAAGTCGAACCAATTTGCATTAGCAGCGTGTGCGCAGGTCTCAAAAAACCCAGGTACCTCCCATAATCCGCTCTTTATCTACGGAAATACAGGATTAGGAAAAACCCACTTGATGCATGCTGTGGGGAATGCGATTAAGGAGCAATATCCTGATGCGCGTCTGATCTATCAACATTGTGATGGATTTATTGAAGATATTGTTCGAAGCATGCGTAATAATACGATCAATGAGTTGCGCCATTTTTATCGAACGCTCGATGCACTTTTGATCGATGATATTCAACTCCTCTCAGGTAAAGGGGGCTCGCAAGAGGTCTTCTTCCATACCTTTAATACTTTGCTCGATGGCGGACATCAAGTCATTTTGACCTGTGACCGTTATCCGAAAGAGTTAGAAGCGATGGAAGAGCGTCTTAAATCGCGATTTGCTTCCGGCTTAACGGTTGATATTAAGCCCCCTGATTTTGAGCATCGAGTGGCGATCTTAGAGCAGAAAGCGGAAGCGTGGGGTGTTGATCTCCCTAAAGATACAAAATTCTTTATTGGTGAGACGGTTCGGGCAAACGTTCGTGAGTTAGAAGGGGCTTTAAAGCAGGTTAATGCGATGGCCTCTTTTAAAGGAATGCCATTAACTTTAGAGATTGCTCAAGAAGCTCTTCGACATTTAGTGGAGATTCAAGATCGTCAGATCACATTGGCCAATATTCAGCGAACAGTTGCTAGTTATTTCGATCTTGAACTCTCTGAAATTTTAGGAAAGAGTCGAAAGGCGAATATCGTCAAGCCACGTCAATTAGCGATGTATATCTCGCGAGAGTTAACAGAGCATAGTTTGCCGGAGATTGGGCGTGAGTTTATGCGCGATCACTCCACGGTGATGCATGCTTATGATAAGATTTCCGAAGAGTTAGAGACCAATATTCGTTTAAAGCGTGATTTTGATGCAATTAAAGCCTCTTTATTAGTATAGAGGCGTAGATAAGAGCGTTTATAAGAGTTTCTGATCGATCGATGAGGCCGTGAGTATCGCTCGATCGTAAAAGAGAATATATCTGAGCTTACAGTGAGTTAATTCATTGTAAGCTTTTTTGTTTTGGTGATGGAGATTAGAAATAGGCCGAACGCTGCCGGATTTTACTATCGCGCTCTTCCAGAAAGTGCATGCCGGCAGAAGGCGATTTTCAATCGCCAGTAATGAAAGCTTTAAGTAATGATGATAACTTTATGATGATAACCTTCTCGGCACTGAAAGTGCCAATCCGCGGGCATGCGATGGTTGAAAGAACGAAATAGTTGCTCCCGCCGTTCAACGACTCTTCTTAAGAATCATAAGAATGGTTGATTGAAATTAATAGAAACAAAGAGGGCTGTTGAATTGCCGGATCTTACTAGCGTGTTAGAAAATATTCTTGAGCCACTCAATTTTATAAGGCTCTTCACCGACGATGGTGATAAGATCGATTCTTAAAGGGAGATCGGTCGGATATTGTTGTAGATAGGTCTCAATGGTAAGACGCATGCGCTCCTGTTTTTGTGGGGTAATGGCATCGGCAGCGGTGGCGAAGTACTCATTCCGGCGATACTTTACCTCAATAAAGAGGAGACACTTTTCTTGAGGATGATCTGCTGCTTCTAAGGCAATAATATCGATCTCCCCATAACGCGAATGGAAGTTCTGTTTGATAATTTCACAATCTCGCTTGAGAAGGTAGTTTTGAGCGATCTTTTCACCCTTGTTTCCCTGTATTTTGCTGTTCGTCATTTTAAGCATCTCTTGATATACTGACCTTTTTCGAGATAGATAAAGAGTGAATTGATGTCAACTTGTTACGTTGTTGCAACCCCGATCGGAAATCTTCAAGATATGACGCCAAGAGCGGTGGAAACCTTGAAGAGTGTCAAGGCAATTTTTGCAGAAGATACGCGTGTATCGGCAAAATTATTGCTTCATTTTGGCATTAATGTTCCACTGATCTCTCTCCATGAACATAATGAGATGAGTCGATTAGAGAAGATTACTGACTATCTCTCCGCCGGTGATTCAGTGGCGATCATCTCAGATGCCGGCACCCCTTTGATCTCCGATCCCGGTTTTACTGTAGTACAACATCTACGAAAAGAGGGATTTCTAGTCGTTCCTATCCCGGGAGTGAGTGCGATAATTACGGCGCTCTCTGTTGCCGGTATTCCAACCGATCGTTTTACCTTTATCGGTTTTCTCCCCTCTAAGAAAGGGCAGAGACAATCAGAATTAGCGCAACTTGCGAAAGCGGCAGAGACTTTAATCTTTTATGAGTCAAGCCATCGAATTTTAGCGATGTTGGCAGATCTTGTGGCGACCTTTGGCGCAGAGCGAAAGATCTTTGTTGGGCGAGAGATGACAAAACGCTTTGAAGATTATCGCTATGGTACGGCAGAGTCGCTCTATCACCATTATGAGCACCATAGCAGTGAGATCCGTGGGGAGTTTGTTGTGGTGACGACCGGTGAAAAGCAAGTCACTGAAGCAGGAGATCTCTCTTATAAGCTTCTCCTTGAAACATTAATGGCAGAGAAGCTCCCTTTAAAACAGATCTCCACCATATTACACAAAGTGACGGGAAGAGCTAAAAATGAGCTCTATCAAGAATTATTAGCATTGAAAGATGAGGAGTCATCATCATGAGTGAAAATGTGAAAGAGCAGGTCGCAGCAGATGCGATTTCAACTTCTCAAGCTGAAAGGGAAGAGAAGGCGCTCCATAAATTTAGTCGATATGATTGGATCTTAGGATCAAAACTAGCCGGACTCTTTTCGATTCGGATGTTAGGGATCTTTATTATTCTACCGATCTACTCCTTCTATACTAAAGAGCTTTCAGGAACAACCCCACTTCTTGCCGGGCTCTTTATTAGTAGTTACGCCTTAACACAGATTATTCTACAACCGCTCTTCGGTACCGTATCTGATTATTTTGGGCGGAAGATGACGATCACAATTGGGATGGCACTCTTTGTGATAGGAAGCTTGATGATTGCCTTTACCGATTCGATCTATATGGCGATCTGGGGGCGCGTTGTTCAGGGTTCTGGCGCCGTCTCGGCAGTTGTACTAGCCTTTACAAGTGATGTGGTAAGAGAGGAGATCCGCGGTAAAACGATGGCGCTGATCGGTGTTAGTATCGGCTTTACCTTTGGTCTTGCGATCTTTATCTCCCCCATCATTTATGGTTTTTTTGGAGGAATGGGCGTCTTTCTTCTCTGTGCGATTTTGGGGGTGATTGCGATCTACGTTACATTAGCGCAATTGCCGGCAAGTGAGCAGCATAAGGAGAATCGGGAAAATCCCAAAGCATTGATGGAATCGATTAAAGAAGCATGGTCTGATGGTGATATTAATCGACTCTATCTCGGTGGCTTTATGCTTCATCTTATCTTAACGCTTGGGTTTACCATCTTTCCTTGGTTACTCGAAGGGGAAGGTTTCCTGCCACAAGATTCATGGAAGATCTATCTGCCAAGCTTTCTGATCGCTATTATATTGATCTTTCCCGGCGTAGGTGTTGCCGAGCGCTTTCGTCAATTTAGATTATTCTTCTTAATCTCGATTGCGGCGCTGATTATTGCGCTGATTGCTTTAGCTTTTGTCTCTGGATATGGTAACTATCTCTTCTTTATGACCCTCTTTTTCTGGGGATTTAATATGATGGAAGCGATGCAACCCTCCTTGATGAGCCGCTTAGCACCCACGCAAAATCGTGGAATGGTGATGGGATTCTTCTCATCGAGCCAATTTTTAGGTGCTTCTGTCGGCGGGATTTTAGCAAGTGTAATCTTTGGCTACTTTACAGCCTTACCGGTATTGATTGTGGGAGCTGTGCTTCTGGCGCTCTGGTTCATTATTGCTATTCCGATGCGCAATCCACAAAAGCGGAGCGAAAAGGGAGAAGATGAGGCATCTCATGAGAAAGAGGATGAGATACCGGTGGCATAAAATATAAAATGAATTGACCTCTTTTTACTTAGAGGACGATTTTAGATACGGTTTTGCTCGCTGATGCGGTACAATATCTCCCTATGAGAAGTGTATCGATCAGCGATTTTTATTGGGGATGTGATCTATTGGAAGAAGGTCTATAGAATTTCAGTAGATCATAATCAGCCTTGATAAGGCACTCCGATAATAATCTTCAATAAAAATTTCGATAAAAGTTTCGATAAAAGCTTCGATAAAAGCTTCGAACGTTTTACCCTATTTGTGGCGCTCACTTTAGTGAGTGGCCCTTATTCTTTAACAATTAAGAGATATTCATGAGTTCATTTACCCAAGTTGCAAAACAGGTTGCGATTGATTCAGGTCGTGGCATTCGTTCAATTTATTATCGTTTAGATCGTTTAAGCCCAGAGCAGCGTGCAGATGATCAACTTTTCCAACAATTTTATGAAAAGATTGAAGGAGATATGATCGAAGCACTCTTAAAGCTCTATCCCGATCATACCTTTTATGCGAACTACCATTCCGGCTTAAGTAATAGCCCCCGTTTTACTTGGTATGTGGGTTTAAGTGGTGCAGAAAACTTCCGTCTTATGACCCCTCACTTCTCCATTACTGTCGCTTTAGAGATGGATGGAGAGCTGCAATCTGCCGTGATCTATGATCCAATTGCCGATAAAATTGTCGCAGAAGCATCAAAAGGCTTAGGTGTTCTCTCAGAAGATGAAGAGCAGCGTATTCGCTTAGGTAAGAGTGATGGTAAGATTGAAAATGCTTTTCTCTTGACGGCATTGACAACGAAAGAGGATGATCTAGAGCGTTTTGGGCAGATGCAATTTAAGTGTAAGGCGCAACGTATTTTAGGTGACTTTGCAAAAGATAGCGCTTTAGTGATTAAAGGGCATTATTCAGCTTACTACGCCCCCACTTTCGATCTTTGTACTTTGAAAGCAGTTCAATTGATTGCCGGTGAAGCAGGATTATTAGTGACCGATTATCAAGGTGGTGAAAAGGTTGAGCAGAGTGGTCATGTTGTGGTAACTCATCCAAAGCTTCTTAAAGAGTTATTGCAATCATTGCGTCTCTAATCTTAATGGGTATCTCAATGGTTGTCTGAATCGTACTTCATACAACTCGTTGAGCGAGAGCCGGCATCATTGATGTCGGTTTTTTTATTATCGAATACCATCCGCCTGAAACCTCCCACGTTTTAAAATCATTTTTTCAAAGAAGTAGGATTGTGATAGATTATTGATTCTATTTGAGAGATTCTCTCCATCTTCTTATTACCATAATGCTTAAGGGGCTTAGGAAGGATAGATGCTAAAAAGATTAAGCTTACAACTCTATTTTTTACTCATTATCGCCATGCTTTTGTGTGGGCGAGCGATGGCGCGTGGTGAAGATCATGGATTACGCTTTAAGAGTGAGCGTTATCAGGGGCATCGTTATATCGCTGTTGAGATCGATCTCAATCAGGCAGATTTGACCCATCATATGGTCAATCCTAAGACAGGAAAGAATTACGTAACCTTCGGTGCTCTAAGACAGCTACTCCGAACAAAAGGGGAGGCGCTACTCTTTGCCATTAACTCCGGCATCTATACGAAAGAGTATAAGCCCTTAGGGCTCCACATTGAGGATGGTACGGTCCTCTCCCCCCTTAATTTGGTCACCTCCAATCGCGGGCAGGGGAATTTTTCTCTACTTCCTAATGGGGTCTTCTTCTTAACAGAGCGTAATCGTGCAGAGATTCTCGATACGGATCGCTTTCATCAACGTTTTAAGGGCGATTATCAGGGAATTAAGGCGGCAGTACAGTCAGGACCGATGTTGATTATCAATGGTGAATTTAACCCCTACTTCTTTCCGGAGTCGGATAGTTATCGTATTCGTAGTGGTGTCTGTGCGCAAGATCAGGGAAGAAGAGTCACTTTTGTTGTGACGGAAGATAATGTTAACTTTTATGAGTTTGCTCGCTTCTTTAAAGAGGAGCTCCATTGTCAAAATGCCCTCTATCTCGATGGGACTTTAGCACGTATCTACTTTAATGGTCGTACCTATGGCGCTTCTTTCTGGCAATCAAAGCCGTTGGTGGGAATCTGGTCGGTGATTCGGCCATCATAATGGGCAAGTTGTGGACGAGTAGAGAGTAAGTAGTGGAGGTGGGTATTGTGCGACTGTGCGACTCACCATGCTCTATGAGTGCGCCTCCTTTTCAAGAGAATAGGCAATGGGATGAATTGGTAGAGTGATCGTGATGGAGAGGCCATTGTCATTGATCGCTTCTACCTTTCCATGATGTGATTCAACTAAGCGAGAGACAATCGCTAAACCTAATCCTGAGCCCCCATAATCCTCAAAATCAGTCGGGCGCTCTCCACGATAGAAGGGCTCGAAAATCTGTGGAAGATCCTTCTCTAAGACGCCCGGCCCATCATCATGGACATTGATAATAAAGTAACGCTCTGTTGAAGACATTGAGACTTCAATTTTGCTTTTAGCATAATGGATCGCATTACGGATAATATTCTCAATACCGCTACCAATTAACTCCATATTGGCGGTGATAATAAGATCGGGAATTTTATTAAAGGTTAAGGTTTTTTCTCTCTCTTCTGCTTCAAATGCAGCATCTTCAAGTAGTGGCCACAAGAAATCTTGGAGTGAAATCTCTCGAAAGGCATCTGGAGTGGAGATCATCTGTTTCGAGAGGGAGAGTAGCGATTGAATTCGCTCTTCTAATAATCGTAAATTGACATTGATTCTCTCCACCTCTTCATCAATCTCCGGAATATTTTTAAGGCGAATCAGACTATTGGCTAACTGAATACGGGTAATAGGGGTACGCATCTCATGAGAGAGATTGGCAAAGAGGCGTGTCCGCTCACTTTGTGCCTGATTGAGTGTATTGACCATCTGATTAAACTGTTTTGCCAGTTGTCGATACTCCGTGGGGCCTTGCATCTCTAAGTAGCGATCTTCTCGCCAATCCCCTTTTCCGACTCGAATGACCGCTTGAATCAATTTTTTCATCGGAATTGTTAAGGACCAACTCAAAAGTGCAGCAAAAGGGAAGCTGATAATTAACATTAAGGTCAGGAGGAGAAGGGGCGCATCATAGATGCGGGAGAGATAGTAAGATTGGGGGAGTGCATCGATAAGAAGATAGTAGGCATTACTATCCTTAGGAAAGTAAAAGGGCCCTACAATTTCAAAATCGGTAATCTCTTGTTGGTAGACTGTTGTACTCGATAAGGTGCTGACAATAAAGCGCATCATCTCCTCATTATCGATACGGCGGAGGGTATTGTAGCGTTCGGCAGTATTTTCAGGGATTACAATCAGGCGGGAACCTTCATCATCATCGAGATAACGGTTGCTCGGGATATTATGCAACATATAGACGATTTTAGTGGTATAGAAGGTATATTCACTCTGTGGCGTTGGGAGCACTCTTCGTTGATCAAATTGGGGAAGATAGATTGTCAATGAGATCATCAATACCATGCTGACCCAGATCGTAATAAAGACCCGGATGCTTAAGTGATTCAATATTTTAAATGTTTGAAATATTTTCAGGTATTTTCTCATGATAAAGCATACCGTTGCTAGAGTGATCTACTATCGTTTTGAATAGATAAATCCCCAACAGCAGATCGTTGGGGATTATGATTGTGATGGTGTGTTGACCAACCTTCCTAGGATGAATCTACTCTAAGAAGAGATATCCCTGACCATGAACTGTTTTAAACCAAGGAAGGCCATCATCTCTTTTGGGTAACTTTTTCCGAATATTACTCAAATGCATATCGATCACTCGATCGAAAGATTGATGACGTTTACCCAATACATTACGGCTCAACTCTTCACGGCTGACCGTCTCTCCTTTATGTTGAATCATATAGTAGAGAACTGAAAACTCTGTCGTTGTTAGATTGATAGGATGTTCTCGATAGGTTGCTCTAAATTGCGCGGAGTTGAGCATCAAGCCATGTACTTCAAGCGTGGTTGCATCATTATACCCAGGCCCTTCGATATTCTCTGCAATTTTGCTCTGTAGCCTCAATCGAGCACGAATGCGCGCAATTAATTCACGATCATCAAAGGGTTTAGCGACATAATCATCAGCCCCTAATTCAAGGCCAAGAACACGATCGAAGCTATCTCCTTTTGCTGAGAGGATAATCACCGGCAATGTTGGATGCTCTTTACGAATCTCTTTTAAGGTATCCCATCCATTCTTCTCCGGCATCATCACATCTAGGATGATAATATCTGGCGTCGCATATTCTAAGTATTCTAAGCACTCAACACCATCTTTCTTTACGATTGTTTCAAATCCTTCATACTCTAAGATTTTTGGCACAAGCGCCTGAAGTTCTGTGTCATCATCAACAAATAAAACTTTAGCTTGGGCTGTCATTACTTTTTATTCCATCCTCTATTATCAATATTAAAGACCTAGAATGTATAAAAATATTAAAACTTAATAGATCTAAATTTATTTAATTAAAACTAACAAAGTGCCTAATACATTATAAAATATTATAAATTAACTCTTGGTAAATTATAAGTATTATTATGCTTCCCTACTCATTGAGTATCGGGCTTAAAGATAAGGGTCTTTCAATAAAGTGATCATAAAGAGACCTGCAATTATCCTGATCATAAAAGAAAGTATGACATTGTAATCTTGGGTCATTATTGCTAATAGATTGAGGAAGTTAACATCATTAGATTTTTTTATAAAATGATTAACTAACCCCGAAATACCCGATATTGACAAGATTGAATATTCTCTTTTATGAACAGATACTTTATGAAAAGAGTGACCTTAAGAGATTAATTTTAATAAAAAATATGAAAATGTTCCGTCTATAATTGTAATAACTCTATATAGTATAATTTAAAATGTAAAGATTATTGAATTTAAAGGGAAAATTTAAAATATTATGTGAGGTTAGTTTCCGGATTTCGCTAATAGATCTCTCGATTCTTACTGAAATTGAAAAAGTAGGGCAATGAGAATAAATATTTAGGAGGATAATTTACCCATAATTATTTTTATTTTATATTGTAATTTATTAAATATTGTGTGTCGGGATATTATCGTATCAGCTATTAATGGCTGCCGGATCTACATTGCGCTGATTTCTACTCTCAAGAGAGTCATAGGGAAGGGATTCTAATTGACTGATTAATTTTTTTAATAGAGCCCTTTCCCGCTCCTATTAAAGCTGGAACTTGCTTTAATGTTTCCAGAAGCTAGGTGTTACTAAAACAAAGAGGGTAAAGATCTCTAAGCGACCAAGAATCATGGTAAACATTAGGGTTGAGAGCGCGCCATCGGGTAAGCCACCATAGGTACTTGAAACTGCACCTAAGCCCGGGCCGGTAATATTAAGGCATGCCGCTACTGCCGAGAAAGCATCGAGTGGTGAGAGTCCAAAAGCGGTCATAACCAGGGTTAAAATTGCCGTAGAGAAGGCATAGATCCCTAAAAAAGCCCAAACGCTGCCGAGAATATCATTATGAACGACCCGCTTATTGAGGCGAATCGGAAACTTCCCATGTGGATGGATCAGAAGCTTAATTTCCCGCATTGCTTGCTTGGTTAAGAGAATGACGCGAATCACCTTCATCCCGCCAGCAGTAGAGCCTGAACAGCCTCCAATAAAGCTGATAAAGACGATCAGAATAGGAAGGTAACTCGGCCAACTACTAAAGTCGGTAATCGTCAGCCCCGTGGTGGTAATCATAGAGATGACGGCGAAAGCCGCTTGGAGCACAATATCCTCAACGGTATCGAAGACTTCAAAGTGATAGAGGCCGATAGCGATGAGGGTAATGGCAATAAGGCAGATAAAGGCAAAGGCGCGTAGTTCGCTACTTTCGAGATAGAGGCGTAGCTTCTTCTGCCTAAAAGCTAAGAAGTGGGTTGTAAAGTTAATGGAGCTAATAAACATAAAGATGATTGCGGTCATATCGATAAACTTACTCTTAAAGTGACCTAAACTATCATCATAGTTCGAAAATCCAGCGGTTGCTACCGTGGTAAAACCGTGGGTAATCGCATCAAAGAGATCCATTCCGCCAATGTAGTAGACGATGATACAAGCGGCCAACAAAATAAGGTAGACTGACCAGAGATTACGTGCCGTCTGTGCAATACGCGGTGTTAAGTTATCCTCTTTAAAGGGGCCAGAGACTTCCACCTTGAAGAGCGCTAATCCCCCCATTCCTAGAAGAGGCATAATGGCAACAGCGAGAATAATGATCCCCATTCCGCCGAAGAAGTGGAGTTGCGTTCGATACCAGAGAATCGATTTGGGGAGATCTTGAATATGGGTTAAAACCGTAGCTCCTGTTGTGGTAAACCCAGAGGTCGCTTCAAAGAGGGCATGGGTGATGCGAAGATCCACTGCCGGAGAGATAATAAGGGGTAGCGCGCTAATACAGCTCAACGTCGTCCAGAAGAGGGAGACAATGAGAAATCCATCACGCGTTTTGAGCCTTGCCTCTGTCTTTCGGCAAGGAAGCCATAGCATCAAGCCAAGGGCAAAGGTGCTCAAGAAGGTGATAAAGAAATATTTTGCCTGCCCATCATGATAGATATAGGAGATAATGATTGGAATAAGATAGGTAAAGCTAAAGCTCGTTACCAAAATACCAATGATCTTTAAGACAGGTGTAATCTGATTGCGCATGGCGCCTCTACTCACAAAAAAATAGGATAAACAATGATAGGCGATAATTCTATCGATGCAATCCCAAGGGAATCATCTATATGATTTAACCACAAAAAGGGGATTATTGAAATAAGCGCTTATTTTACCGCTATTTGCCCTCTCTTGTCCTGCATTTTATCGTGGCAAGCCTTGCTTTTTACTGGTAAACAGTAGAAAATATGAGCGACTGCCATTTAAATAATATTGAATGGACAGGAGTATAATATCTTCTAAATATTATTTTTATTAAGGAACAAGTAATATGAAAAACTTAGCTAAAGTAGCAGCATTAGTAGTTGTTGGTGCAATCACTGTTGGTTGTGCATCACAAAACGTTGAAGCGAAAGCAGACGAAGCGTTAAAAACAGCAAACGAAGCGAAAAGCATCGCACTTGCAACACAAGCACAATTTGACAAATACTTCACAAAAACTCGTTTCAAATAATCGCTTAATTGCAGCTAAATATTAAAATTATTAATCAATTTTAATCATTTTAGTGAAATCGAGTTTAATATTGTAGGTAATTATTCGATGGTTATTGAACTATTCAATTAAGATATTCAACATCTGGTTAATCTCAATTAATCTATGTTAATCGATATTAAAATAGATTTAATAAAGAAATCATTCGCAAATATCTAATAAGAATATTTAATCAATAATCGTCAAGACCTTATAAAAACCCCGCTCTTTTTGGCGGGGTTTTCTATTTTTCTATTATATATACAATCAAAAGCCGATGAAGTGCCGGATCTCACTACCGCATTCTTCCAAAAAGTGCATGCCGGCATGGGGAGATCTTTCAATCACCGGTAATAACTATCACTGATATCTTGAAATATAAAGATTTATGCGGTATCGGAAAATACTATTGCATACTTCTAAAACTCATGTGCCGGGAATACCATTCACTCAAGTTGCGATAAGTTCTCGGCATCAAGGATGCCGCCCTGCGAGCATGCAGTCGTAATAAGAATGAAGTGGTGGTTCCCGCCTTTCAACAAACCTTCTTAAGAATCATAAAATGATTCATTGAAATAAAACAAGCTGAAGAGGTGCCGGAGTTTACTACCGCGTTCTTCCAAAAAGCGCATGCCGGCATAGGGCGAGCTTTCAATCGCCGGTAACAACTATCACTGATATCTTGAAATATAAAGATTTATGCGGTATCGGAAAATACTATTGCATACTTCTAAAACTCATGTGCCGGTAATACGGCTCACTCAAATAACGATAAGTTCTCAGTATCAAGGATGCCGACCTGCGGGCATGCAGTCGTAATAAGAATGAAATGGTGGGTTCCCGCCTCTCAATAAATCTTCTTAAGAATCATAAAATGATTCATTGAAATAAAACAGGTTGAAGAGGTGCCGGATCTCACTACCGCATTCTTCCAAAAAATGCATGCCGGCACGGGGCGATCTTTCAATCGCCGGCAATACTGCTCACTCAAGTTGCGATAAGTTCTCGGCATCAAGGATGCCGACCTGCGGGCATGCAGTCGCAATAAGAATGAAATGGTGGGTTCCCGCCTTTCAATAAACCTTCTTAAGAATCATAAAATGATTCATTGAAATAAAACAGGCTAAAGAGGTGCCGGAGATTACTACCGCGTTCTTCCAAAAGAGTATGCCGGCACGGGGAGATTGTTATCGCCGGTATAGGACTTAAATTTAATTGCCGGCAGATGGTTAATATCCATTGCCGGCAATATTCATTCTTATTCGATTTTTTGTTCTCTTGCCAGGAGTTGATGAAGGGATGCATTGGGGAGAACATTTTTATGGAGAATCTTATAGACTTGTTGCGCAATTGGCAGATCAATGCCCATTGTCTCTCCCAATTCATAGATATTTTTAACAATATTGGCACCTTCTACCACTTGCCCAATCGTTTTAAAAGCATCGGCAGCTTTTTCCCCTTGTCCTAAAAGAAGTCCAAATCGGCGATTTCGGGATTGATTGTCCGTTGCGGTTAAAACTAGATCGCCAAGGCCTGTTAAGCCTTTAAAAGTCTCTGGATTTCCCTCTAATGCAATACCGAGGCGCGTCATCTCTGCTAATCCTCGGGTGATGAGTGCTGCTCTTGCATTGGCGCCAAAGCCTAAACCATCGGAGATTCCGGTTGCAATGGCGATCACATTTTTATAAGCGCCGGCAATTTGTACCCCTTTAATATCGAGGTTGCCATAAACCCGCATATTGCCGTGATGAAAAAGGGGAATCACTTCCGCAAGCTCTGCTTCGTTTTTGCCGGCAATGGCAATGGCGGTGGGGTAGAGTTTGGCTACTTCTTTAGCGAAACTTGGGCCTGAAAGTACGGTGAAATGCCCATTAGGAAAGGCCTGGTAGAAAGTATCGCTTAAAAAACCGTTAGTATCATGATCAAGCCCTTTTGTCGCGGAGATCACCGGCGGTAATGTTGTAAAATGGATCTCTTTTAACTTGTTAACAATCTCACTAAAAGCGGTAGAGGGGACGGCGATTAGAATATCGGTCGCGCCACTCATTGCTTCTTCAAAATCATCGAAGAGGGCGATCGTATCAGGGAAGGGGATCTCCGGCAAAAAGCGCTCATTAAGACGCAGTTTTTGCATCTCGGCAATATGTTCGCGATTGTGGCTCCACAATCTGACGGGGAATTTATTAGCAACATGGATGGCAAGTGCGGTTCCCCAAGAGCCGGCACCTATTACGGCAATCTCTCTACGCATTCAATCTCTCCTATTCTCTCAATACGGTTGTTGATCTCACAGTGATGATCTACTCAAAACTTAATTATTCGCCGATTCCACATATTGAAATTATTAAAATTGTGCAACATGCGAAATCTAATGATTGCTCTCTCATCATTGACTTGTCTGTTTTTAGATGAAAGAGGTTGTAAAAATTATAACATAGTGCGCTCATCGCTTGCGGGGAAAGGTCAAAGTGGGGAGGAATCGCACGAATAGGGAAGGGATGAGAAGAGGAAAGGTATCAATAGATAACATCAGTCAAAAACAGAAATATAGCTCATTAGATCGATACCACTCTAAATCGCAGACAAAAAGAAACCCCACTCAAAAGAGTGGGGCTTCTATCAGACGTTTACACGTTCTTCCAATAAAGCTTGATTGCTCAAGCGTTTAATTAGAAGTCGTGACGCATACCGATTGATACTACGTTGTCTTTTTTCTTGTCGTTGCCTTCACCAGCAAATTTAGTTTCGTTTGCACCATACTCAACCCATGCACGTGTGCGTGTAGAGAGTTTTTGCTCGAAACCAACCGCCCATGATTTAACTTTATCTTTGTCGCCATCAACTTTTACATGGTTCTCACCATAAGCTGCGCGAACAGTACTGAAGTAGTTAGGGCCAAATGAGAAGCTTGCACCTAAATCCCAACCTTTTGACTTAACTTTATCACCTTTTCCAGTCCAAACTGACACACCACGTTCTTCAGTAGTTAAGTCTGTAGGAAGTCTATGATTACCATCAGCATATGATGCAGATACTTTAAATGCATCCTGACCATAACCGAGCATTAAACCCCACATTTTTGATTTGTTGTTATCACCCATTTTACCTTGGATATAACCTGCTTTAGCAAGGATCGTTCCATTTGCGCCTAAATCATATGCATATTTCGCATTGATAGTCCAGAGGTCAACATTTTTGCTGTTGTTTGTTGCTTTTCCATTTTTACCAATGTATAAAGCATCGTCCATCATGATTGCTGCATTTGCTTGGAAACCAGCGAAATCTGGAGTTGTGTAAGCAATCACTTTACCAACGCGAGAAAATTTAGCACTGCTTAAAGCATCGATAGCATTTAATTCAGTTTGCTTTACGTCAAATTTACCTTCTTTGTCATATGCAGCTATAGAATGAGCACCCATTAAGTTAGTTGTCATTGCACGTTGTGCTGCAGAAGAGATCACATTACCGCCATTGAAGTCATCTGTAACAGTGTCATCAACGATCGTTACTTTGAATGGGTTGTCTTGGCGACCTGCAGTTACCGTACCCCAATCACCAGTTAAACCGAGGATTGCTTTACGTGTAGTCCACTTGCTGTCTTTACCTTCGTCTTGGATCATACCGTCGAAGCCCCACTCAAGGTTATAGATAACTGCGTTGTTGTTACCTAAATCTTCTGAACCTTTAAGACCGATACGTGAACCAGCGTCGTTTAAGTTAGAAACACGATTGCTAGTAAGTTTTTTGATACCATCCTGTTCTGGGTTCATTTTTTGAACTTTTTTGCTCTCGTAGTCGTAACGGATAGAACCGTAGAGAACAGTTTCAGCTTGCGCTGCGCCTAATGTTAAAACAGAAGCTACTGCTACTGCGAAAATACTTTTCTTCATCATAATCAATTATCCTTTCTGAAAGTGCCAACCGTTGGCAACGCTCATCTATATTTAAGTTCGAAATGAATCACTCCGAAGAAGTGTCCATTGCTGATAACAATAATAGCGGGAATGTATCCTGAACGCAACAGCTTTTCAGTAATATTTGTATTTTTGATAAAGAATAAGCGCAAAATAGTGATCTAAGTTGCCAATCAGGATAAAAAAACAACAACTATTTTACAGCATTCATCTATTTAGCAACAAAAAAGAGCCTCTACTGTTGCGAGTAGAGGCTCTCTCTTTACTATTTGTCTAAATTCTAATGATTCTTGCTGTGCAAGGCTCAATTAGAAGTCGTGACGCATACCGATAGATACTACGTTATCTTTTTGCTTATCTGAGTTATTGCCAGCAAATTTAGTTTCAGTTGCGCCATACTCAACCCACGCACGTGTACGTGTAGAGAGTTTTTGCTCGAAACCAACCGCCCATGATTTAACTTTATCTTTCTCACCAGCAACTTTCACATGGTTTTCGCCATATGCTGCACGGACAGTGCTGAAGTAGTTAGGACCAAATGAGTAGCTCGCACCTAAATCCCAACCTTTCGATTTTTGTTTTTGACCATTTTGATAGTCTGCATTAGCAACATCTTGTACTTTATGTGTGCCATCTGCATATGCTGCAGTTACACGGAGCTCATCAGAAACATAACCTAAGAAGAGACCCCAGATTTTTGAAGAGTAACGACCGTTATTGTTAGGAACAATGATGCCATCTTTTTTTGAACCTTCTGATGGAGCTCCTGCTACTTTACCTTGGATATAACCTAATTTTGCAAGGATTTGGCCATCAGCAGTTACATCATATGCATATTGTGCATTCACAGTCCAAAGGTCAGCGTTTTTACGGTTATTAGTTGGGTAGAGATTATCATCCATCATTACCGCTGCGTTTGCTTGGAAGCCTTCAAAGTTAGGTGTTGTATAAGCAATTACTTTACCAACACGCGAGAATTTAGCACTGTCTACAGTGTTGACAAAAGAACCTTCAACAAGTTTCCCTTTATCATTAAGCTTCTCACCAGAGAGGCCTTGTGCTAAGAGTGATGTGGTCATCGCACGTTGTGCTGCTGAAGAGATCACGTTACCGCCATTGAACTCATCTGTAACAGAGTCATCAACGATTGTAACTTTGAATGGGTTATCTTGACGACCTGCAGTTACTGTACCCCAATCACCGGTTAAACCGAGGATTGCTTTACGCGTAGTCCATTTGCTGTCATTACTTTCGTCTTGAACCATGCCATCGAAGCCCCACTCAAGGTTATAGATAACAGCGTTGTTGTTACCTAAATCTTCTGAACCTTTAAGACCGATACGTGAACCTGCGTCATTAAGGTTTGAAACACGGTTACTAGTTAAACGCTTTACACGTTTAGTTACCGCATTGCCTTCTTCTTCATGTACGGATTTCATTGGTTGAACTTTTTTGCTCTCGTAGTCGTAACGGATAGAACCGTAGAGAACTGTTTCAGCTTGCGCTGCGCCTAATGTTAAAACAGAAGCGACTGCTACTGCGAAAATACTTTTCTTCATCATAATATACACTCCAGTGGAATTGGGTGGCCGAACCACTTTTACAATAAACAGATTAAAACTGAGTGACTTTTGTCACGCTATGATTCGCATTTTAACGAGGGATTATCATTTAAGCAACTATTTTTTGGTAATAATGATAATTTAATTTCGATTGTTGTTTTTTTGCAACAATTAATTTTGATCGATTGAATAATCGAAATAGCTTTAACTCCTTGATTTTACTCTTTTGATAAGATGAGAGGGTATTTATATCGAGTCGCACTATAAAGAGAGTTTTTAAATTAATCTACTCAATGAGCTTATATTCGTAAGGCTAAAATTTTGAGGCAGATATTATAAAGTTCTTAGTTTACAATCGAGATTAAAGGTTAAATAGGTTCTCTATTGTGTTTGAACTCTCTTTGTTGTTTTTTTAATACAAGAAGAGAGTCTCTATATATACGTTATATAAGATCTCAATATCACTCTCAATATCACTTTAAATATTCAAAATATAATATTGAATTATAACCTTGAATGTTTCGTGAGGCGTTATCTAAAGAGATAATAAAAGAGCGACTCATCACTTTAATGATGGTCGCTCTTGATCTTATTAAATTACTCTTGTTGGGTGAGATAGCACCTTTTCACCTAGAAGAGCAGTTTCGCCACTTCGGTAAAGTGCTCGACAAAGTGGAGCTTTAATCCCTCTTTAAGATACTCCGGCAACTCATCGGCATCTTTCTGGTTCGCTTTCGGGAAGATGATCTCTTTAATGCCGACGCGTTTTGCGGCGATTAACTTCTCCTTCACACCGCCGATCGGGAGAACTTGGCCGATTAAGGTGAGCTCTCCTGTCATGGCGATATTTTTCGGAGCCTGATTGAGGGCAAGCGACATCAAGCAGGAGGCAAGGGTAATGCCGGCACTGGGGCCATCTTTCGGGATTGCGCCTTCCGGTGCATGGATATGGATAAAGGCTTTTTCAAAGAAGCTCTCCTGTAATCCAAGCTTTGCCGCATTGGCCATAATATAGCTATAAGCAATATTGGCCGATTCTTGCATCACCTCTCCAAGTTGCCCCGTTAACTTAATTCCTCTTTGTAACTCATGAATCTTCACCGCTTCCACAGGGAGCGTTACACCGCCGAGAGAAGTCCACGCAAGGCCGGTAACAACGCCCACATTTTGGATCGGCTTTTCCCGATTGAATCGAGGGTTGCCGAGGAAGGGGATAATCTCATTGACGCCAACGGTAAAGGATTCGAGGTTCTCTGTCTCAAATTTCACTGCCGCTTTACGCACAATTTTAGCTAGCTGCTTCTCAAGCTGACGCACTCCCGCTTCGCGCGCATAATCATCAATCACACGATCAACCGCTGCCGGCGTAATGCGAAGCTCTTTTTTATCAAAACCTGCTTTCTCAAGCTGTCTTGGCCAGAGATATTGGCGGGCGATCTTACTCTTCTCTTCTAAAATATAGCCTGAGAGGCGAATCACATCCATTCGGTCTAAGAGTGCCGGCGGAATAGAGTCGAGCGTATTGGCGGTACAGATAAAGAGTACATTTGAGAGATCGTAACGCACATCGAGATAGTGATCTAAAAAGTCGCTATTTTGTGCCGGATCGAGCACCTCAAGTAGGGCAGAGCCGGGATCACCTTGGAAGGATTGCCCCATCTTATCGATCTCATCGAGCATAATGACTGGGTTATCCACCTTGGTCTCTTTAAGTGCTTGGATCAATTTCCCCGGCATCGCACCAATATAGGTTCGGCGATGGCCTTTAATCTCCGCCTCATCGCGCGCGCCCCCTAAGCTAAAGCGATAAAATTGACGCCCTAAGCTATCGGCAACGGAGCGACCGATGGAAGTTTTCCCCACGCCCGGCGGACCGACCAGGAGAATAATGGTCCCTTTGATCTCCCCTTTCCGTTTCCCTACGGCAAGGGTCTCAATAATGCGATCTTTCACATCCTCTAAACCGAAATGATCACGATCTAAGATCTTGCGCGCCTGCTGGAGATTGAAGTTATCTTCACTCTGATTGCCCCACGGGAGATCGGTAATAATATCGAGATAGTTCCGCGTAACGCCATACTCTGGCGAGCCGGTCTCTAATACTTGCAGTTTCTCCAACTCATCATCGATTCGCTCTTGTGCCGCTTCAGGGATCACCTTATCGGCTAAGCGCTCAACAAATTTATCGATATCGGCGGCTTTATCATCTTTAGAGAGCCCAAGCTCTTGCTGAATCACTTTCAGTTGCTCACGTAAGAAGTATTGACGCTGCTGATCTGTAAGCTGATCTTCTACCTCTTCTCGGATCGAGCTGTGGAGTTTCGCTACCTTAATCTCTTGCTGAATAATGGAGAGCACCTTCCGAAGGCGTGGTACAAGCGGCACAGTGGCTAATACCTCTTGGAGCTCCTCTTTTGAGCCGGAGGTCATACTCGCGGCAAAATCAGCAAAGGGAGACGGATCGCTACTATTAAAACGGGTTAAAAAGTGTTTCAACTCCTCAGAGAAGAGCGGGTTGAAGGGGATCAACTCTTTTAATGCATTGATCACCGCCATCGAATAGGCACGAACCTCTTCCGATTTGGTGAGCATTCTTTCATCAAAATATTCCACCTGCGCCACAAAGGGGATCTCTTTGGAGATCCAGCGCTTAATGCGAAAGCGTTGAATACCTTGGGCAATAAATTGCACGCGACCATCTTCTCTATGAGGATGGTGAATATGTACTAACGTGCCATACTCATAGAAGTTATCGGTCTTTAATGTAGAAGGATCTTCTTGATCGGTTAAAACTAAGCCGACAACGCGAGTGCGGTTATCCATAATGGAATCGAGCGTCGTCAACCACGGCTCCTCATTTAAGAGGAGAGGCGCTATCTGTGGCGGAAAGAAGGGACGATCATTGAGCGGAAGGATATGGATAATGTTTGAAACGGTATCCCCTTCAATAATGACCTCGTTATGCCCTTTGACATCGCTGTCAATCGCCGGAAGTGTCGTTTTTTTATCTTCACTCATAAGATTCCTTAATACCTTAATCCTTTTTTATATCTGTTATCGCTATGGACAATGGGGGTTAAAAAGAAGATATCAACCTCCTGAGAAGATTTTACTTTGCGTAGAAATTGCTTTCTATCGGTTTCGATTCTTCTCCATAATGGGTGAAATGTTATCGATCTGTAATGGCCCCTATATATACTATGTCATTTCTTACTTCTTCCTTAGTCTGCTCTTAGTCATCTTTCGCTTATCTCAATTATCTACAATTATCTACTTATGCAGTTATCCTGTGGATAACTTTGTGGGTAACCTCTCGATAACCTTGTGTAGAAGCTCTGGAAAAGTTCTCTACTAGCTCTGTTAAGGAGGTAAGTTAGAATGGTATTGCCGGAATAATTTTGAAATATTTGCCGAAAAATGGCATAAAGAGGGATTGAATTAAAATTGTTGTTCTCTCTTTACGAAGATGATCAGTCACCAAGATGATCAATTTGAATCATTGATTTTAGTGATCACTTATCTCTCCTTTTCTCGGTATCAACTCCGTATCGATCTAGCTTCGAGATCACTTGATCTGCCGGGATCCTATTAAAAATGTTTCCCATGAAACAATGGATGCCGACTGCTTCATCATCAACCTTTAGCATTCGGTGAATCTAGGCCGAAAGCCTGCTCGAAGAGTCAGGGGAGGACAGTGTAGCGACTGAAGAGGTTAGTGTTGAAAAAAGAGAACAGAACGAACCGAAGGAACAGAGTCAATAGAGCGAAAATAGATAAGGCAACAGACTCGGATCAAAACCACCTCAAGACCGCTATCGATCATCTACAATATTGAATCGAAGGTCTGTAACAAATGATCCGCCAGAGATGATCCGTCATCGCGATAATAATAGTAACGACAAATAATAGTAAGAATAGTAAGAATAGTAAGAATAGTAGGCGTGAAAGAGCCGCCCTAAGTGCGCTTGAGAGAGCGTCATGAGATAGAAATAGATGTAGGAGAGTACGATATGTTAAAAGAGATTCCCGTTGATGCCGCGCATCAAAAGTTTGCAGAGAGAGCGAAAGAGATTGTCGGAGAGAAGGCTGTCTATACCGACTTCTTCTATCGGTTTGCGTATGGCACAGATGCGAGTCTCTACCGCTATATCCCGCAGGTGGTGGTGCGTGCAGGAGATGAGGCAGAAGTGATCGAGCTGATCAAAGCGGCAAAAGCGTGCCAAGTGGCGCTCACTTTCCGTGCATCAGGAACATCACTCTCCGGACAGACATCGAGTGGCTCTGTCTTAGTGATGTTGGGAAATGCCTTCACTAAATTAGAGATTAGCGAGGGTGGTGATCTTGTGACTGTCGGGCCGATGGTGATTGGGGCGATGGTCAATAAGGCATTAAAACCTTATCAGCGTAAAATCGGGCCCGATCCGGCATCGATCAATGTCGCGCGCGTGGGTGGGATTGTGGCCAATAATAGTAGCGGCATGTGTTGTGGCACAAAGCATAATAGCTACCATACATTGGCCGATATCCGACTTGTCCTTAATGATGGCACGGTACTTGATACGCGTGATCCGGAGAATGTGGCACAATTTCGCCAAAGTCATGCCAAATTTTTAACGCATCTCGCTCAATTGCGCCAACGAATTATTGAAAATCCGCTCTTAAAAGAGAAGGTGGCGGTAAAATATCGTATTAAAAATACTACCGGTTATGGCGTTAATGCGCTGATCGATTATGAAGATCCGATCGATATCTTAAAGCATCTCATTGTCGGCTCCGAAGGAACGCTCGGCTTTGTGAGTGAAGTGGTCTATCGCACGGTGCCGGAGTATGATCATAAAGCTTCTGCCTTTGTCTATTTTACCTCTTTAAGGGAGTGTTGTGAGGCGGTAAAAGCTCTACGGGCCGATGCGCCGGTGGAGGCGGTGGAGCTCTTCGATGGCCGAACGCTTCATCTTGTGGGGGAAGAGATCCCCGATCTTCCTGGCTTCTTCTATCGTCCTCTCAATAAGGATAGTGCTTGTCTCTTGATTGAAACTATGGGGGAGAGCGCTTCTGAGCTGCGAGCAAAGATCGATAAGATCGAATCCGTTCTTGCCGATTACAATGTGGTGGAGGCCACAGGCTTTCAGACCGATCCTGAGATCACAACGCAATATTGGAATACACGAAAAGGGCTCTTTCCGATTGTGGCGAAAGGGCGTAAAAGTGGTGCGGCAATTATCCCGGAAGATGTGGTCTTTCCGATGGAGCATCTTGTTGAGGGAGTGCAGGCATTAACGAAGCTCTTTGAGAAGCATAATTTCCCAGAAGCGACTATTATGGGGCATGCATTAGAGGGGAATCTCCACTTTATGTTAGCGCCGACGATGACATCGAAGAAGAAGATCAAGCAGTTCGATGCCTTTATGGATGAGCTTGCTGAGGTGGTTGCCGTTAAATATAACGGTTCATTAAAGGGGGAGCATGGCACCGGGCGTAATATCGCCCCCTTTGTTGAAGCGGAGTGGGGCGAGGAGATCTATCAGGTGATGCGCGATATTAAAGCGCTCTTCGATCCCGATAAGATCTTCAATCCCGATGTGATTATTACCGATAATAAGAAGCTCCATATCACCTCCCTTAAGCAGATTCCGGTGGCGGATAAGTTGATTCATGACTGTGTTGAGTGCGGTTTTTGTGAGCCGGCATGTCCTTCCGATGGTCTCTCTTTAACGCCAAGACAGCGTATTGTCGCTTACCGTAATATGCAGGCATTGCCGAGAACGGGGGAGAGCGGCAAGCTCTTTGCAAAGATGAATCGCGCCTTTCAATATGCCGGCATCGATACTTGTGCCGAGACGGGAATGTGTGCGCTTCGTTGCCCATTAGGGATCGATACCGGGAAATTTATCAAATCGATTCGCCCCGTTAATAGTCGCGCGCTACTTCGTATTGCCGGCAATCACTTTGCTTTAGCCGAGAAGCGGATGCGCTTTACGGTCAATATGGCGCATAAAATCGGGATCGATCGTACGCACAATTTAACGCAGGCGGCTCATAAGATCTTTAAGGGAATTCCTGTTGTTCCGAAGGCGATGCCGGAGGTCTCTTCAAGCTTACCGGCATTACCGGTGCCGAGTAAAATTGAGAACTCGGTTGTCTACTTCACCACCTGTGTCAATCGTAATATGCAGGAGCTCAAGCGAGAGAAGGGCGGTGCGCCGGAAAATACCTTTGATCATGTGATCAGCCTACTGCATAAAGCAGGCTTTACCCCATTCTTCCCCGATAAGATCTCCGGCATCTGTTGTGGACAGCCATTTGTATCGGCAAAGGCGCCTTTAGAAGCGGATAAGATGGCGCGTCATCTTAATGAGGTTCTTCTAAAAGCCTCTCGCTATGGGGAGATTCCCATCTATGTGGATAATGCGCCGTGTGCCTTGCAGGTACATGATCTACAAAAACGGGGTCTGCTCGATGAGCGTCTGATTCTCTATCACTCTGTAGAGTTTCTCTTAAAAGAGGTCGCGCCGAAATTGACGATGAAGCCGAAGATCGACAAACTCCTTCTCCATACGCCCTGTTCTGTGGCAAAAGATGGCGGTGGAGAGATGCTCCTCAAGTTAGCGCAAAAATGTGCGAGGGAAGTGGTCTCCACCAATATTGAGTGTTGTGGTTTTGGGGGAATGAAGGGCTTTACCGTGCCGGAGATCAATCAAAATAGTCTTCAACGTCTGCCAGCAACGGTGAAACAGGATTATGAGATCGGCGCATCGATGAGTAAAACATGTCAGCTCGGTTTAACGACTCATACCGGATTGCAGTTTAAGAGTATCGAAGCGCTTCTTGATGAGTGTGCGTTATAATATCTCTATTAGGTAGTAGATTGTAGTAGATAGAGAAGTCGGATCGCTTCAGCCACGTTCTCTATCGCTCTACTTCAGTTATCGATTTGATCGATAGCGTGATCGGTGTGATCCATGATTTAAGAATTTAAATAGAAGGAAAGAGTCATAATGATATTAGTACAGATGAATTTCGATTTCCCCATCGAGATGATGGGGGACGCATTAACCGAGGGAGCGAAATCTCTGGCAGAGAGCATCAATCAAGAGCCGGGATTTCTCTCTAAAATCTGGATCGAAAATAGTGAAACAGCGGAGAGTGGCGGTATCTATCTCTTTAAAGATCGTGAAAGTGCCGAGAATTATGTGGCAATGCATTGTGCGCGTGTTGAAGCGATGGGTGCAAAAAATATTAGCGTGAAATATTTCTCCGTCAATGAGCCTTTAAGTGCCATTAATCAATTTACGGTGGCCTCTAAGTAGACTCCATTTCAATAGAGAAGAAAGAGTGAATCTTATCGATAAGATGATCGATCAGCTTCACTCTTTTTTTTGATTTTAATTACGGGCATGTATCGGCAAAAAAGGCTAAACGCTGCCGGATCTTACTAGCGTGTTCTTCCGCAAATCGCGTGCCGGCAGATAATGGTCTCAATCGCCGGCAGTTACATTTTAAATAGTGATAATTTTCCGGTATCAAAGATGCCGTCCTGCGGGCGTGCACCGGTAAAAAGAGCGAAATGGTTGGTTCCCGCACCTCCATAAATTTTCTTAAGAATTATTGATTGATATAAAAAAGCTGAACGGTGCCGGATCTTACTAGCGTGTTCTTCCAAAGATTATGTACCGGCAATGGGGCATCAAAGATGCCAACTTGCGGGCATGCACCGGTGAAAAGAGCGAGATGGTTGGATCCCGCACCTCCATAAATCTTCTTAAGAATTATTGATTGATACAAAAAAAGCTGAACGGTGCCGGATCTTACTAGCGCGTTCTTCCACAAATCGTGTGCCGGCAAGAGCAAATCTCAATCGGCGGTCATTAAATCGCCGGCAGTTACATTTTAAATAGTGATAATTTTCCGGCATCAAAGATGCCGATCTGCGGGCATGCACCGGTGAAAAGAGCGAGATGGTTGGCTCCCGCGCCTCCATAAATTTTCTTATACATGATTGTTTATTTTAGAGCTTATTTCGAAATATTATAGAGATATTATCAAAAGATTAATGACCTCTGATTTTAAAAGAGAGCCTCTTAATTGTCGTACTCGATCAAAAAAGAATTAAAATTTTTAGGGAGAGATTAAAATTCCTTTCAGAATCAAGGTGCATAAATTTTTTCTAATGGATATTTATCGACAATTGTAAAAATGGGGAATTTGAGAGATCACTATTAATGATTAACAATATATTAATGAGAATTTAATAGAGATTTGACATCTGTAAAGTTAAATATAATTATTTTAAAATAATGTGAAATGTTATAAAGTGAAAGAGTACATTAATGATCTCACGCCAAAAGCATGAGCGTTGTTAGCTGTACATTTGATACTTAATAAGTACTCAACAACTTTTATAAGGAGTTACATTATGGGCTCAATTGGTAGTATGACTAAACCTGAATTAGGCTTTCTCGCAGCTGCGGTGCAATATCCTGTACCGATTGTGAATAGTCGAGCAGATATCGATAAGCAGATCGAAAATATCGTTCGCATTATTCATCATACAAAGGCGGGTTATCCGGGCTTAGAGCTGATTATCTTTCCTGAATATAGTACGCAAGGGTTAAATACAGAGAAGTGGTTAACTGAGGAGTTTCTCCTAGATGTTCCCGGAAAAGAGACCGATATCTTTGCACAAGCTTGTAAAGAGGCCGGTGTTTATGGCGTCTTCTCTATTATTGAACGTAATCCCGATCCTACTAAAAACCCTTATGATACGGCGATCATTATCAATCCAGAGGGGGAGATCTGTCTTAAATATCGTAAGCTTTTCCCCTGGACGCCGATTGAGCCTTGGTCACCGGGTAACTTAGGCATGCCGGTTTGTGATGGTCCTGGCGGTAGTAAGTTAGCGATCTGTATTTGTCATGATGGAATGATTCCAGAAGTTGCGCGTGAAGCGGCTTATAAAGGGGCAAATGTCTATATTCGTATCTCCGGTTATAGTACGCAGGTACAAGATCAGTGGATTTTAACGAATCGTTCTAATGCATGGCATAACTTGATGTACACCATCTCTGTAAACTGTGCAGGTTATGATGGAACCTTCTACTACTTTGGAGAAGGGCAGATCTGTAACTTTGATGGAACGGTATTACAGCAGGGAACTCGCTCTCCAGGAGAGATCGTTACCGGGGAGATCTACCCGATCCTTGCCGATGGTGCGCGAAGAACTTGGGGCTTAGAGAATAATATCTACAACCTCGGAAGTCGTGCATATGTAGGCGATCCCGGCGGAGATCCAGAGACTGAATTAACCTATATCCATGATCTTGCCAATGGAAAATATAAATTACCATGGGATGATGAGATCAAGATTAAAGATGGTTCGATCTACGGTTACTCCGAAAAAGGGAAGAAGCATTGGGAGGAGTAATTCTCAAAGTCGCTTCATCGATATTGTTTAAAGGGTGTTTAAAGACCGATTAAAGGTTGAATAAATATCGATTAAAGTTCGATGAAGTTAGAATCTTCAACTGTAAGATAGTAATAGAGGCTGAGTTCCGATGAATTCAGCCTTTTACTATTTTTTGATTGAAAATAGAGGCTGATGAGTTGCCGGATCTTACTATCGCATGCTTCCGCAAACTGCGCGCCGGCAAGGGGTGATCTCAATTGGTGGTCATTAAATCGCCGGCAATTACATCTAAAATAGTGTGATGATTTTCCGGCACCAAAGATGCTGTCCTGCGGGCATGCACCGGTAAAAAGAGCGAGATGGTTGGATCCCGCACCTCCACAAATTTTCTTAAGAATTATTGATTGATACAAAAAAAGCTGAACGCTGCCGGATCTTACTATCGTGTTTTTCCGCAAATCCCGCGCCGGCAGATGGTGATTTTATCGTTAATCAAAACTCAACTTTGGACTCTTAGCCAAACCCCAATGGTAACCATTAGGATCGGCGATAATGGCAAAGCGATCTCCCCATGCAGAGTCGTAAGGCTCTGTAATAGCTGTTCCGCCGGCATCTAATGCATTGCGGAAAGTCTGATCAACATCATCAACATAGAGATAGAAGTAGCTTGTCAATTGTTGTTGTGGCATAAAATCGATCGGCGCACGAGTATCGGAACCACGAACATTTTGCGGAACAAACATTAAGATCAGCTCACCTAAATAATTCATCTCCACATGCTGACTCTCAGCACCCGGTCTATCCTCAAAGCGTAATTCAAAACCGAAAGCCTCTTGATAGAAACGTTTACTCTCCACAACATCAACAACTGTTAGATGGGGAACTAATAAGCGGGAAGCGAGCCAAGGTGTGCCACTCTCAGTTGCCGCAAGCCGTTGCGCTTTTTGGCTCTCTACTTGATCATTCACCTGAAGTTGTGCTTTTTCTGCCATCACCATCTCTCCTCCCGTTATTAATGATAAGGATAATGCCATCGCCGGCAATAATCGCTTTTGAACCCTTTTATTAAGCGGTTGTCTATTGTTTGAATGTTCCATCTCTTTCCCCTTTGATTTTTTATTGTTATCTTTTGTTGTAATTTTTTGTCTCTTGAGATCACTCAAGGTGAGACAGTGGGTGTTTTTTGAAACCTCAAATAGAGATAGCACGATCTTTTCTTACTCTGCAAACAATGAGCGATCAATCGAGTAATAAAGAGGCAATGTTATGTATGGAATATCGCATGCTCTTTTTGTTAAAAGCTTGATTTTATCAATGATCTCAAGCTTAAAATAAAAAACTCCCAAACGCTGATAACGCTTGGGAGTTTTATCGGTTTTATTGCACCTATTTTAGCAAAAATTCTCTTTTCTGCTGTTTTTTAGGCTAAAACCTTTAATTTGTTTTGCTAGTTGAACTATTTTCGAAGGAATCTTCTTCGGGTTGTATCATTTTTGATGCAGGTTCAACGTGAGTTGTAATCATTATCGCTGATGATTACTTCTTCTTCGCAGCAATTACTTCAATTTCGATTAACCATTCTGGGAATGCTAAACCTTTGACTTCAAATGCTGAGCGTGCTGGAACTTTTGTCTCAGCGCCTTCACCGAAGAATTGCGCATAACCTTTCATAAAGCCGGCAAAATCCATTTTACCAAGATCAGGATCAGCGACTAAGTAGACTTGCATTTTAACAATATCACCCATCGTTAAACCTTGCTCTTCTAAGGTCTTTTTGATGGAGTTGAGAATGCCGACAGTCTGCTCTTCTGTTGTACGAGCAAAAGTACCATCTTCCAATTTTGGTGGAACTGCACCGCTGAGGTAGTAAGTTGTTACATCGCTTGGAACTTCAACGACAGTTGAGATGGGAAATCCACCCGGAGCTGCTGTTCTTACGATATCATCTGCCATTGCGCCACCCATTGTTATGCCTGCTGCAAGCAGGATTGCTGTTAGTTTTTTCATTCCTATTTCCTTTTTTATCGATGTTATTCACCTTATCACTTCTTGATGAGAAGTGGATAAAAGATCGCTTTTTTGAAGCGACTATTGATGATAACGATTTAAGGGTACCGTTCGATGCTCTCACCCGTCTGCAAAGATGCGAAGAAGTGATAGGAACCCCTCTTTTATGAGTATTGGAAAGAGAAGTAAATCGATCGGCAAGAACGGTGCATTATAGGGGGAAATAGCGGGGAGTAAAAGCAAATCTTCGAAAAGCGTATAGATTTTTAGCAGTTACTTTCTCTCTCTGTAAAGAGATCTCGGCAGAGAGAATCTCTCGGATTACTATTTTTTTCTTTCTTCTGCTCCATTTGCTTTTAAAGAGGAGACAAGCTATAACTGTAATGGTCTGCATCTATAAAAGGTGCAGATGATTTCGCTAGGGGTGCCCAATGAAGTTGGGCTGAGATTAGCATGAATTATGCTTAAACCCTCAGGACCTGATCTGGCTAGTACCAGCGTAGGGAAGTAAACAATCTATAGTAGATCTGTAAAGCGTTAGAGATAGGCGGATGATTGGAGATTCATTAAGGATCAATCAGCTTGTTGCTAAAGAAGAATAGGTATCTACTGTGTCGATTAGGCCTGAGTTATTCGCGATATGATCGTTGAAGCTCAGGTTTTTTTGTACCAATTTACGCCTATGCCAGAATCTCGTCTTTTATTTTTAGGATAATAAAGGAGAGGTTTTTATGCCACAACAATCAATCACGTTAATGAAGCAGTTTCCCAAGAGTCGCAAAGTCTATGTTGAAGGAAGTCGACCTGATATCTTAGTGCCATTTCGTGAGATTGAATTGAGCGATACGCTTGGCCCAAAAGGGGAAGTGATCGAGAAGAATGAACCATTTCGCGTCTATGATACCAGTGGTCCTTATACCGATGAGAATTATCAAGTCGATCTTACAAAAGGATTGCCGGCACTCAAAAGAGATTGGGTGATAGAGCGTGGCGATGTGGAGGAGTATGAGGGGCGTGTAAAGAGTGCGCGTGATGATGGCTACAAGCGTGAAGATGATCCACGTATCAATGAAGGTGTCTTCCCAGGATTAAAGCGTAAACCGCTACGTGCAAAGCCGGGGATGAATGTGACGCAGATGCATTATGCGCGTAAAGGAATTATTACGCCGGAGATGGAGTTTATCGCGATTCGTGAGGGGATGACGCCGGAGTTTGTGCGTGATGAAGTCGCCGCAGGACGGGCGATTATTCCCTCAAATATCAATCATCCCGAAGCCGAACCGATGATTATTGGTAAAAATTTCCATGTGAAGATCAATGCCAATATCGGTAACTCAGCGATCACCTCCAATATTGAAGAGGAAGTGGAGAAGATGACTTGGGCAACCCGTTGGGGCGCTGATAATGTCATGGATCTCTCAACAGGAAAGGATATCCATAAAACACGTGAGTGGATTATCCGTAACTCCGCAGTACCGATCGGAACGGTGCCGATCTATCAAGCACTCGAAAAAGTGAATGGTATTGCTGAAGATCTCAACTGGGAAGTTTTCCGCGATACCTTAATTGAGCAGGCAGAGCAGGGGGTCGATTACTTTACGATTCATGCCGGCGTTCTGCTTCGCTATATTCCCATGACAGCCAATCGTGTGACCGGTATTGTCTCGCGCGGTGGATCGATCATGGCGCAGTGGTGTTTAGCACATCATAAAGAGAACTTTATCTATGAGCATTTTGAAGAGATCTGTGAAATCATGAAGCAGTATGATATCTCTTTCTCGCTTGGTGATGGTCTGCGTCCAGGATCGATTGCTGATGCCAATGATGAAGCGCAATTTGCAGAGCTTAAGACGCTCGGTGAATTGACAGAGATTGCCTGGAAGCACGATGTACAGACGATGATTGAAGGCCCAGGACATGTGCCGATGAATAAGATCAAAGAGAATATGGAGATGCAGGAGAAGTATTGTCATGATGCACCTTTCTATACATTAGGCCCATTAACAACCGATATTGCACCGGGCTATGATCATATTACTTCAGCAATTGGTGCGGCGCAGATCGCTTGGTATGGTACAGCAATGCTCTGCTATGTGACGCCGAAAGAGCATTTAGGGCTTCCTAACCGTGAAGATGTACGTGCCGGTGTTATCACCTATAAGTTAGCAGCGCATGCGGCCGACTTAGCAAAAGGGCATCCAAATGCACAAAAACGAGATGATGCACTCTCAAAAGCACGTTTTGAATTCCGCTGGGAAGATCAATTCAATCTCGGTTTAGATCCAGAGCTTGCGCGTGAATATCATGATGAAACGCTCCCACAAGAGGCGGCAAAAGTCGCACATTTTTGCTCAATGTGTGGTCCTAAATTCTGTTCAATGCGTATCTCTCAAGATATTCGCCGGGAAGCACAAGCGAAAAACCTTGCCGAAGCGCCGGAAGAAGTACGTGTTGCAATTGAAGGCATGAAGCAGAAATCAGAAGAGTTTAAAGAGCAAGGGCAGCAGATTTATAGTTAATTACCCTTGGGAATAATTTGTTGAGATAATTGCTGTATTAAGTAATATTTTTAGAAAACTCTCTTGTCGAGTCGGCAGGGGAGTTTTTTTGCATGCATGCTTGACTGATTATTGATTGGTTTGTGATTGTTATATAAAAAATATTGCCCAAGATTTTATGAATAGACTAAAATGTATTCAGTAATTGGCAATTTTTGCCAAAATATTAGGAGGCAATATGAGTACGATGAATATATCTTTGCCGGAATCATTAAAAGAATTTGTCGAAGATAAAGTTCAAAATGGAACTTATAGTACAAATAGTGAATATGTAAAAGATTTGATTCGTAAGGAATTAGAGCGTGAAAAGCTTCGAAATATTTTATTAGAAGGGGCAAGATCTCCTTGCTCTGAGCAAGCTTTAGATCAGCACTATTTTCAGAACTTACGAAACAGAGTATTCTCTAAATAGTTTTTATGATAGACAACAGACAGATTACTCAATCAACATTAGCAGAGCAAGATATTGAAAATGCTCTGCTTTATTATATGGAAGAATCGGCAAGATTTGCGCTCTCTTTTATTGATGATTTAGAAAAAACGATTCAGCATATTGGTGAACATCCCTCAAGCGGCTCAACTCGTTATGCTTATGAATTGGGCATTCCTAATTTGCGAAGCTGGCAATTAAAACGTTTTCCTTATCTAATTTTTTATATGGAAGAAGATAATAGCATTTATGTTTGGCGCGTGTTGCATGCGCATTCGGATATTCCTAGCTGGATGAAATAATAGTATTAGCAATACATTATTTCCCTTGGAATAAAATGATTTATGATATTTTTATTCAATGATAAATAAACTTTGATATGTACTAAGATGAAAAATGAATTTAAGGCGTATTATCAATCTAAAAATGAGCTTGATGTAAAAGAACTCTGGAAAAATGATAAAACGATCTTTGTATTTGATACGAATGTTCTGATTAATTTGTACCGTTATAAAAAAGAAACAGTAGACGATTTTATTAAATTAGTGAAAACATTGAGGGATCGTGTTTTTATTCCCTATCATGTGGGACTTGAATATCATCGGAATAGACTAAAACCTATTATTGAAAATCGAAGCGAGATTAATAAGCTTTCATCTGAATTGGCAAGATGCTGGGATAATGAAAAGTTTAAAAAGTTAATAGATAGTCGCTCTGTTAATAAGCATCCTTCACTTGCAAAATTGCTTCAAGAAATATTGCAGACTTTTGATGAGCAGAAAGCTAAGGTCGATGAGGAGATTAAAAATATTTCTCGAAAGGAGCTTCATGTCACGGCTCAAGATCGTATTAGAGAGGATATTTTAGAAATTTTTGGCGGAAACTTAGGGAAAGCTCCAGAAAATCAAACATGGCTAGATGAATTATATAAAGAAGGGGAAGAACGATATAAAAATGAAATTCCCCCTGGATATAAAGATCAAAATAAAGACTTAGATGGAACTGATAGCTTTCAATATAAAAAATTGATTTATAAAAGAAAGTTTGGTGACCTTATTATTTGGAAACAGATTTTACAGTATGTGGAATTTCAAGATGATATAGATAATGTTGTATTCATTACAGATGATTTAAAAGAAGATTGGGTATATCGAGTCAACTCACAGGGTTATAAGGTTATTGGCGCAAGAATTGAGCTAATTGATGAATATGCGCAAGTAAAACCGGCTGGAGTATTTTCTGTGTATAGCTCTGATGAATTTATTGAAAATGGCAATAATGTATTTGATTTAGAAATAGCTGAAGGTTCTGTTGAGGATGTCAGGTTTAATTTGCATGAGTTTTATGAAAGAGTTAATCATTTGAATAATATAGTGCCTCAACCGCTTAAAAAACTTATGGCTAATGACTTGTTTAAAACTCTGCACCATATAAGTACTGTTAATAATTTAAGGTCTCAGGCATTGAATGGTGAAATTGATAAAAAAATAGTAGAAAAATCTCAATTAGAGATGCATTTAAAAGATCTTTTTATTGCCTCTAATGCCTCAATTTCTTTAGATGAATATCTTGAACTTGAAAAGCATATTGAAGAAATTCAAGATCAAATAAAAAACATTGATCTTGAAATTTCTGAATTAAAAGAAGGGTTGTAGTTCTACTTTGAAGGTAAGCCTTTTATTAGGCTAACAATCCACCCAATCACGAAGCCGGCAATTGCAGGGAGGATCCAGCCCATATTGACATCGGAAAGTGGGAGTAAGTTATCGAAAAATGAGGTAATGCTAAAAATGATCGGGTTTTGGCTAATCACTTCAGAGGATGCTTTTAAACCTTCAACTACCGCAATTATAAAGGTAAAGCCGATTGTAAATTGATAGACAATCTTCTTGTGATGAAAAAGGGGTGAGGCAAAAGCTAAAAAGACCAAGGTGATCGCTAATGGATAGAGGAACATCAATACCGGAATAGAGATACTGATAATAGCGGTTAGTCCCACATTTGCAATCAGCATACTAATCAAGCTAAAGAGATGAACAAAAGTGCGGTAAGAGATCTTAGGAAAGAGCTGATTAAACATCTCCGCACAGGCGCAGATCAGGCCGATTGCAGTTTTGAGACAGGCAACGGTAATGATAATCGCTAAAAGAATCGAGCCATAGGCACCAAAGTAGTAAGTTGCGATCTGTGCAAGAGCGATACCACCATTTTCAGAGAGCGGATAAGCATTGAGACTCATCGCGCCGATATAAGCAAGACAACCATAGATCACACTCATTAAAATTAAGCTGATAATTCCCGACTTAAAGGTATCTTTGGCAATATCGGTCGTATTTGTCACTCCAAAACTTTTGATCGCATTAACCACAATAATCCCAAAAGCGAGAGAAGCTAAGACATCCATAGTATTATAGCCTTCAGTAAACCCTTTAAAGAAAGGGCTTCCTTGATATGCCGGTTGAATAGCTAATGGTTCGATCTCCCCCATCGGTTTAATAAAGGCGCTAATAATTAAGAACGCAAGAAAGAGGAGAAAGAGCGGATTGAGAACCTTGCCAATCCACATCATAATATTGCTAGGGTTGAGCGATAAGATCCACGCAAGTAGAAAGAAGAGAATCGTAAAGATTAAGAGGGCAATGGTATATTGATCTTCACCTAGGAATGGGGTTAAACCGATCTCAAAGGAGACAGTTGCTGTACGGGGAAGGGCGAAGAATGGACCAATCGTGAGATAGAGAACCATCGTAAAGAAGAGCCCGTAAGCCGGAGTGATACGACTTGCTAGATCATATAGACCATTACTTTTGGAAAATCCAATCGCCACAACACCTAAAAAGGGGAGACCGACCCCGGTGAGAATAAATCCAATCGTTGCCATTAAGGTAGAAGCTCCTGCTTCTTGCCCCATATGTACCGGAAAGATTAAGTTGCCGGCGCCAAAAAATAGACCAAATAACATCGACCCAACGGTGATGTAAGATGCTAGAGAGAGTTTGTTATTCTTCATATCTTATCTCGAATTTTAAAACGTCCCTTTTGGGGACAAAATGAACCTGTAGGTTTTGCCTAAACGTTGATGACTTTACTAAAAAAATCGAGAGCTTGTTGAATTTTTTATAAGTTGTTAAAAATGGAATGTCGGATAAATTCTCTCCAATTAGTGTATAGTGCTCCTTTCTTTTAGATAGGTGTACACGCTTTATGTCTTTTAACTCCCTCGGTTTACGTGATGAACTTTTAACAGCAATTAGTGACGCTGGATATAGTGAGCCTACACCTATCCAACAACAAGCGATTCCGATCATCCTCAAAGGGCGTGATCTGATGGCCTGCGCGCAGACGGGAACGGGTAAAACCGCCGGGTTTACACTTCCAATTTTAGAATTAATGAGTCAAACATCCGTAACAGGTGTAGCGAAAAGTGGGCAGAATAGACAAAATAGAAGAGCTGTTCGAGCGTTGATCCTCTCTCCTACAAGGGAGTTGGCGGCGCAGATCCATGAGAATCTTGTGATCTATAGCCGACACCTTAAACTTCGCTCTCTAGTGGTCTTTGGTGGAGTGAGCATCAATCCTCAAATGATGAAACTTCGTGGTGGTGTCGATATCTTAGTAGCAACGCCTGGTCGTCTTCTCGATCTAGAGCAGCAAAATGCGGTCGATCTCTCTCAAGTTGAATATCTTGTATTAGACGAAGCAGATCGTATGTTAGATATGGGTTTTATCCATGATATTCGGCGCGTTCTCTCTAAACTACCGGCAAAGAGACAGACTTTACTCTTTTCAGCTACCTTTTCTCCAGAGATTACGACCCTTGCAACAAAGTTATTGCATCAGCCTGCAACAGTTGAGATTGAAAGAGAGAAGCCGGCATCCGAGCAGGTGACTCAAGAACTCTATTTTGTCGATAAAACACGAAAAAGAGAACTTTTATCCCATCTAATAGAGCGGGAGAATTGGCAACAGGTCTTAGTTTTTTGCCGAACAAAACATGGTGCTAATCGTTTAACAGAATATCTTAATAATAGAGGGATTGTGGCGGCTGCGATCCATGGCAATAAGAGTCAAGGAGCAAGGACGAAAGCCTTAGCGGATTTCAAAGCCGATGCTCTTCAGGTTTTAGTAGCGACAGATATTGCCGCTCGTGGTATCGATATTGCTGAGCTCCCTTTTGTGGTGAATTTTGATCTCCCTAGTGTGCCGGCAGATTATGTGCATCGTATTGGGCGAACAGGGCGAGCAGCGGCAACCGGTAAAGCTGTTTCACTGGTTTGCATCGATGAGCAGAAGCTCCTAAAAGATATTGAACGCCTTCTGAAAAAAGAGATCCCTAAAGTGACTATTGCCGGCTTTGAGCCCGATCCAACGATTAAAGCAGAGCCGATAGAAACAAGGCGTGGCGGCAGAGGTCGGGGAAGCAGTCATGGAAATAGTCGTAGCGCAGGTAGAGGGCGTGGACGAGACCAATCACCACAGGGTCGTAATAGTGGTGAGAAGACCGAGAGTAGTGAAAAGAGCACAAAAAGCAGAACTCGCCGAAGAGCTAATGGCGAGAATGCCGGTAATCACTTAGGAAATGCCGGAAGCGGACGAGGTGAGAGCAAACCATCAAGTACTTCAACCGCGGATCGGCCAAGACGTCGCCGTAGAGTGAAGAAGGTGGAAGAGAGATAACTCTCTATCTCTATTTAATAAGAAACAAGGAAACAGATCGGATGTTATTCGATCTGTTTTTTTATTGTTATCTAGGTTATCAAAACATCAAAAAAACATCAATAATAGTGATAAGTCCGAGCGAAAGGGCTCTTAAGGGCAAAGATCACTGGTAAATGTATGAGGCTCTTCACCTCTTTGACACTTCTGCTCTGTGAATTTCTCATCGATCCCCCAAATAGGGGTCTCATCTTGGATCGATTGCTTAACGATATAGGTGGTTCTGATTGCTGAGATAGAATCATCTAACAAGCCTGATTCCGTAAGTGTAATCATCACCGCATCGGGAGATTCAACACGATTGGGTTTTTGAGTTAAGGTTATTGTGGAGAGTTCCTCATGATCTAGAAAGTTATTTTCTGCCAAGATGGCTTGAAGCGGTGTACGATAACCGATGGCTTCTTCTGCTGAGTTATCTTCTTGCGCAATTGCAAGAGTGGTTAGTAGTGCCGGCAATGTTAGTGCCATGATTAATTTTTTCATCTTAATATCCTCAATGGTATCTTTATCACATGCGATTAAGTCATGCCTCTAATAGATCATATTACTATCTTTCATTACTACATCATCGTCTACCTTACATCTTTTATCTTATTTTTTACCTCATCTTTTATCTCATCTTCTACCTATCTGATCTTCATTCTCATCTCAGAGAGAGAAATAGAACGTATGATATACCCGTTATTTTCGAGGGACGAAGAGCAGAAGCAATCCTGCAAAAATAACAAGTAGTGCGCCTAACCAACCCCAAAAACCTAATGTCTCATTCCAGATAAAATGGGAGAGTAGAGCACCAAATACGGCATTAAGGTAGTAGAAGGGCGCTAAAATCGAAGCATCGGTCAATGTATTAGCGCGTGTTACCCAAATTTGCCCGAGTGATCCAAAGAGCCCCATCAATAAGACAACACCCCAAACGGCAAGTGATGAGGGAAGGCTGAATTCGGTAAAGAGTGCTAAGCCTAAAGCGGAAACTATCCCGGTTAAAGAGAAGTAGAAGACAATCTCCTCTCCTTTAGCCACGCGGCTGACTCTTTTGATCGCCACCATCGCCATCGCAACAAAGACTCCTGCAATAATCGGAAGAAGAGAGAGTACGGTAAATTGTGGTTTATCCACATCTGCTAACATCCAAACGCCGGCAAGTGCTAAAAGAAAGCTCGGGATTAAGACCCAATTGAGACGCTCTTTGAGCCAAATAAAAGCTAATATCGGCACAAAGAGCGGTGTAAGTGAGCGTAGAACCGTGGCATCAGAGAGTGGAAGTACCTTTAAAGAGATAAAGATTAAGATCATGCCAATCTGGCCCGATAGGGAGCGAATCGCATGAAGAGGTAAGCGCTTGATGGAGTTTCGCATCTCGCCAGAGTAGTAGAATGCCGGCAATACCCAAAAGAGAGTGACTAGATTCCGAAAGAAGATAATAGTTGCCGTCGAGATATCATTGCTCAACCATTTGATGGAGCTATCCATTAGGGCAAATGCGATCTGAGAGATAAAGACAAAGAAGATACCAAGTAGTAGCGGATTGCGCATAGAGAGACTCTATTTATAAAGTGAAGGCAGGTTAATGCATGATGAAGTGATGATCCTGATACCTATTATTGATATCCATTAATATAGATATCAAATTATACGGATATTATCTTAATAGCAATATAGTGTAGTAATGGATCGCTCCAAATTAGATATCTCCCACTTGCTTTAATTGATTCTTATTCATTCTTATCTGCTTCTATTTACTCTTATATAATTCAATGAGTTGATCTACTTTTAGAGTGTAAGAATCACATTTTAGGTAGAGTTTTTCAAAAAAAGAATCAAAAAGAGTTGCAAATAAAAATGAAAGGGGTAAGATACATCACCTCAGACGACACAGCGCTTCTGAGACAGTCAAAGCTTTAACCTATTAGTAGTCAGTTTTAAGCAGGTTTTAATATAGTTTTTAACATCTTGCTAATGGGGATTTGAGTAGGATTCGAAATTGAGATTCAAGCTGAAATCAAAATCGGAAAACTCAAAAAAATAGTTAAAAATAAGTTTGACAAGTTGATAAAGCATCTGTAATATAGTTCGTCTGCTTAGGGCGGTAAGAGATTCAGGATTGAGTTCACTTTAGCCTAACCCTAAAGTTCTTTAACAAATTAATCTTAAGTAAGTTTGTATGGGGGCTTGTATTTGTTTGCGTGAGCAAAAGAATAGAAGTCTAACCAAACAATTCCAGCATCTATTTTTTTATAATGGAAATAGAAGCAGTAATTGAGCAGTAACGTAAGTTACATGGTTAGATCGAAAGATTTAAACATTATAGAGATTAAACTGAAGAGTTTGATCCTGGCTCAGATTGAACGCTGGCGGTATGCTTAACACATGCAAGTCGAACGGCAGCACGAGGAGAGTTTACTCTCTTCGGTGGCGAGTGGCGGACGGGTGAGTAATGCATAGGAATCTACCTTTTAGTCTAGGATAACTACCCGAAAGGGTGGCTAATACTGGATGTGGACTACGGTTTAAAGCAGGGGATCTTCGGACCTTGCGCTAAGAGATGAGCCTATGTGGGATTAGCTAGTTGGTGAGGTAACGGCTCACCAAGGCGACGATCTCTAGCTGGTTTGAGAGGATGATCAGCCACACTGGGACTGAGACACGGCCCAGACTC